>WJLZ01000166.1 GCA_014728215.1 Chitinivibrionales bacterium | reverse complement strand
GCTGATATTTGCCCTGTTTTTTTAGCCGTTCATGCAGTAATTCATCATCCGGGAAAGGCCGGACGCCGCAGAGCAATTCGTAAAGAATAACGCCCATCGAGTACAAATCGTTTCGCAGGTCCGCGGGCTGATGGTCGATCTGTTCGGGGGCCATATACGGCGTCGTGCCCCATCCGCCCTCATTCCGCCCGCTTTCAAATTGTGAAAGTCCGAAATCCATAACTTTCACGACGCCCTCATTTGAGATGAGAATGTTTTCGGGTTTCAGGTCACGATGGACAAGCTTATTGCCCTGCTTTCCCCAGAGAGAGTAAGACTGCGCGTAGGCATATTCCAACGCCGAGGAGACTATGGTTATGATTGAAAGACACACCGCGGGCGGCAGAGTATGATGAGCGGTCAGGAGTGTTCGAAGCGACTTTCCGTCGATATATTCCATGTGTATAAATGGAAGACGACCATCGTATATGCCGCTTCCATGCACTTTGACAATATTCGGATGGTCCAGCCTGGCGGTCAGCTTGGCTTCGGCCTCGAATTTTTTCCGGAGATAACCAGCGGCGTCGGCTTTGAGCATTTTCATGGCCCGCTGCAATTCGAGGTCGATTTCAAAGGTTTGATATACCACTGCAACACCACCAATACCGATAATTGAGGTAAGCTTGCAGTTCGCTATGATAGTGCCGACAGGCGGATATCGGGGATCTTTGAAAATTTTTTCTATTTCTAAAGAATTCAAACGATAACGTCCTGGAATGAAAAGGTAAAAGGCTGAATTTTTTTGTTCATAAACGTGGTTTTCACCTATTTTTAATATAATTTGCACCAGGTATTTCCAGAAAGAATTTGGATCGGATACTGTCACAGCTTATGGTCATGAGATACTCTACTATTATTATTGCGATTTTATTGCATACGGTCGGCGCTTTTGCCGAAGAATTAAGCCCGATTAAACCGAATATTGTCGATATGAAAGAAATCCTTCAAGAGCGTTACGCCAGGCGCGGGTATATGCTCCTGACTGATTCTATCCAACCATCTTCGTTTGCTTCCAATAAGTGGGCGATAGCCGGCGGGTTTGTTGTCCCTGAGGGCAAAAAGCTGACTATTCCCGGCAATGTCACCTTATTTTTTGAGCCTGATGCATTCATAGCGGTCAACGGAGAGCTGGAAGCAGCCGGGACGCGCGATGCGCCGGTCGTTTTCACGAAAATAGACAGCGCCGATATGGTAAAAAAACCCAGGAACGATAATTTTCTGTGGAAAGGGATTGAAGTTGGCGAATCGGGTAAGCTTGATTTGAAATATGCGGTAATAAGGCATGCGCAACGAGGCGTCATTTCAAAGGGCAAATGCGATTCTCTTGTTATTGACTCGATACGGTTTTCCGGAGCGCTTCCTCTTGCTCTTAAAACGTCCGATTATTCCATCACCATCAATAATGATTCCCTTTTTACGCTCCGTTGCCCGTCTCCTCTGGCGCCGAAAAGGAAAAAAACACCGCGCTTTGTTTATCTGATGTACGGTCTCGGCCTCAGCGCTGCGGTTACCAGCGGCGTTTTCTATGCATCGGCGTATAACACAGACAGGGAAGCCGCCCGGATCATGGAGCATGTCGCAGCCCAGGCGAAATTCGACAAAGCGACCGGACAGTATAAAGTTTCTCTTGTCACCGGCGTTTCCGCCGCGGTATTAACGGTCCCTGCGTTTATATTTCACCTTGTGAATGCAAAAGGAAAGGACAAATAGCGGCGATGGGAAAATTCCGCCTGATTATCATTGCTTCGACGGCGGCGCTGCTTGTGCTGTTTATTGTCTGTCAAAGGACAACATCGCCCTACCTCGATAACTACGAAGGAGAGTATGTGCTCGATGCGGAATGGAGTGCGCCGCGGGATACTTTTTTTACGTTACAACCCTATTTCATCGATTACGAGAGCATCGGGCGGGACACATTTCAAACTTATTCAATAAGCACCGATCCTTCCGGATTTATCGACGCATCTTTTTTCGGGCAAACCATGAATGATTCGCAGATGACAATCATATTTACCGGCGCTTTCAACGGGAGCGTTGTCGTAACGGGAGTCCATCCAAATTCTGAAGAGACGTCGGTCGGCTTGCCGGTGACGGTGATCAATCCCTTTGCCGTTGAGGGGGCCGGGGATTATTCATCGGGTGAAACGGTTTCTCTTTCCATTTCGGCAACCGACAGCCTCCCTCTTACGGCCCGGTGGTTTGTCGACAGTATCTTTGCCGAAGAGCAGTCCGCCGATGGACAGTTCATTCTGAAAAGCGATACCGTTGTGAGCCATTCCGTTTTTGCCGTGATAAGCGACACCCTGGGCCATTCGGTCTCTACCGATACGGTCACTGTAGCGTTTCAACCCTCTCCACCTTCTGTCGAGTTTCTTCAGCGGACCCTTGATGTTCCTCTTGGCGTGGAAACGACCCTGTCGGTGCAATCATCCAATTGCGACTCGATACGATGGTTTGTGAAGGGGCCGGGCCTTTCGGTTACAACCACCGGCACACTGAAAGCGACATTTTCTAACGCCGGCCCCGACACGGTAATTGCCACGGGCATTAACCGATACGGCACGGCAAGCAGCCCGGATACGCTTTTCGTTACCGTAATGACATTCACCTATTCGCTCAATATCGAGCAATTCCCCGACACAATCCGCGCCCGCCGGTGGAATTCGTGGAAAGTGCAGGTCACCGAGAATGGTGTACCGCTCACCGGCCCGGAGGTAACGTATCACTGGAAAATGACCCCCGATTCGATCTGGGACTCCCTTGCTACCACCGGTGGAGGAAGAGAGCTTGAATTGTATATTGGAGATTCGATTCCGCCGTTTACACTGAGCGTTATGGGGAAAATCGGGGGTGGTGATTCGACCTGGCGGCATCAGCAGAGAATTGTGGTACGGGCGTTTCGTCCATCATGTTCCTTTGTCACCACCGATTTTAATGTGCCGATTAATCAGCAAGTAACGCTTACTATAAAAGCTGAAGACAGCAACAGCGACGGCGGAATAGCAGGAGTTTATTATCTGAGCAGCGATAATCAGAATCCTGTTTCTACAAATGGCGAGCTATCGTGGACGATGAAATTTCTGACTCCCGGACAAAAGGAGATAAAATGCTATGTTGTTGACAATGAGGGCTTTATCAGCGATACGGCAACACTCGGGGCCACGGTAACCGCAAGTAAGCCATATTTCGAGCGTCCGGTGCTCGATACCATGGTATTTATAAACGATTCTCTGACGATAGTGGTAAATGGTTTGCCCGGCAACACTGGTGATTCAATTGTCGGCTATCACTGGGATTTCGGGGGCGACGGCGTCTGGGATACGGCAACCACTAATGGAACAATAACTATTGTATATAGCGCCTCCGGAATAGATACAATCAAGGCAGGGTGCCGGAACCAGCGGGGCGATTCCGCAGAAACCCCTGCAATAATTTCTATAGTTATCGATGAAGGCGCCCCGGAAATAAACACTGTTGATGCAACCCCTGTGATTACCTGGGCCGGCGGGGAAATAACGCTTGCCGTTACCGCGTCTGATACGAACGGCCTGATTAACCGGATAGCCGTCAGGATAAATGACCTCACCGACAGCATAATCACCGTATCGCCTTCGGCGCATATCAATACCGCATTTTCTTTTACACTGAGCGACCCCGGCAAATACCTTTTTGCCGCCGCTGCAATCGATGATGACAATGTCAAATCTCCCTATGTTTCAATCGGCGATTCGGTTGTAGTGACAAAGGGAGAACCGGTCATACACAGTTTTTCCCCTGATTCCGTGTGGATTATGGATTCGGTTGGTTACACGTTATCCGCAACCGATGTGAATGGGACCGTTGCTGCGTATTATGTAAAATGGGATGACGGCTTGTCTTTTGTTGAGTATGCCGATTCAATAATCGAACACGCCTATGCCACCGGCGGATTAAAGCATTTGAGCTTTTATGTCGTTGACAATGACAATATCAGTTCCGATACGCTGAGTGATTCGGTGTATGTGAAACCGGGGAAACCGCTTGCTACGCTGATAACACCCGACAGTGTCTGGATCAATGACAATGTTAACTATACACTCTCCGCCAGCGATCCAAACGACAGTATTGCGCAATGGGCAATATCATGGGACACGGGCTTGCCGTATGAGATGAGCGCCGACAGTATTATTGCGCATTCTTTCGGGGACCCCGGACCGAAAAACGTAAAATATTTTGTTGTTGACAATGACGGCATTTCCAGCGATACTGTATCGTGGGAGATATATGTCAAACCGGGAATCCCGCGCGTAACTTCGATACGGGTAAGCAAGCCTCTTGATGGTATTTACATAAGGGATAGCCTTGATTTTATTTTTAAGGGCAGTGATGAAAATGATTATATCGATAGTATTCTTATATCCTGGGGCGGCGATCAGCCTTTTGACATTCGCCGGAAAGCGATAGGTGATTCTATAGTATGTACGGATTTTCAATTTGCCCGTGCCGACAGCGGAGCGCGTTCCATTCTTGTCAGAGTTAAGGACCCTGACGGAATGACAAAGGATTCGAGTTTTGCCGTCACCGTGCTCTCCGGAGCGCCATCAGTAGACAGCATAAAACCGGTCAATGATATCTGGGTAAGGGATATTACTAATTACACAATTTTTGCCGGTGATCCCAATGGTACAATCGATTCTATAGAAGTTGACTGGGATAACG
>WJLZ01000165.1 GCA_014728215.1 Chitinivibrionales bacterium | reverse complement strand
GGACTACCCAGACGAGCTTTATGATCCATCAATTCCCAGGTTTCTCCGTTATAACGGATAATTCGCTCGTGCCAATTTATGGGTTTGTTGAAAGCAGGCATAAGCCACAATTTCCCTTTGCGATCCACATGCAAATGATTGATGTATTTGAATGTAAGGCCACGAATCTCATACTGGTCCAATTGTTCCTTACCGTCCCACCGGTAGAAATAATTTTCTCTGGTCCCTATCCAACAGTACTGATCGCCATTGCTTGCCAGAGAAATTATATCGCTTGGAAGCTCAAGTGCTTCTACATTGTTAATGTATACTTTTTTTCCTGATGCATGCGTGAGGTTATCCTGGAATGATGTGGCAATTGTGTTCATTGCCTGAAGACTGTTATTATGAACAAGCCAATCGATAACCGGTTTGTCGGTTTTGCGGGTTTTCCAGATGCTCTGATCATAAAAATTACTCTTTTCAATTGTTTCCCCGGAATCAAGCGCGGCAAATCCACTCTCACATCCCAGGTAAAGAATATCATTGAAAACAGCGACAACATTAACGACCGGTGATTCAAAATTGCCTATTTTTTCGGCGTTTTTAAATGCTTCAGGACGGGGTTTCTTTTCCGGATTAAAAATACTGCATCCCCTGTTTGACCCCACAATCAAATAGGAGTCATGGCAATAGAGGTCATTGATTTTCCACCCTGCTGTTATATACGAAGAGTAGACCTCAAAATCACCATCCTCAGCTATCTTTGTAAGATACCCCCGGTTCGATCCTATCCAGAGGCTGTTTTTCCGATCCTTGCACAATGATGACAGCTCAAGATCGGGAAATTTCCGGATATCCTTGACAAATTCTCCTTCACCGGTAGACTTATCAAAGATAAAAAGACCGCCGGTGGTTGCAGCATAAACGATACTTCCGTCGACAAGAATATCATTGATCGTAATGGTGGAACTGAAATTTGTGAATCGAGAAAAGGAAAATATTGTTGTACAGGAAATAAGCAGTAACAGGCTAGTCCGGAGAACATGGTTTTTATTAAAACGCTTCATGCAGAGAATACGGCTGTAAAATTACAAATATTATTTAATAGTAAAAAAAAGCTTTCCCCGTCAAAGAGAAGCTTCTTAAAAATTATACCTGATTCGGGATAACATATATGGAGCTGAGGGGGATCGAACCCCTGACCTTGGCATTGCGAACGCCACGCTCTCCCAACTGAGCTACAGCCCCCTAGGTTCTAAAATATATTGAAATAAAAATAGTGTACAAGAATATGGGAATTATTGCGGTTATTCAAATATTAATTACGTCTTGCGCAGAGGAATTTTCAGCATATTTGTAACAATATCAGGTCTCCTGTACCCTTTTTTGGAAGCCGGAATTCAAACTATTTAACATTCTTTGCCTCCGGGGCTTCCATTCTAATCGGCCTTTTTCTTATTTTTTAATTATCAGGCCAAATTTTTTCATACTTTTACCAGTTGGATAGGCGTGGCATATATAGGAATTGGCTATTCCGGCGAAGATTCCGGTTTTCTTCGCAACCAAGTGGATAAACATATTCAATGGCTTAAGGGCGACAGATTACCTCGGTTTTTTGGTGAACGGTTTCTTGTTCTCTACGACTCGAACACGGCCCGTGAGTTTGCAAAAAAATGCATCGATGCGGCTGAAGAAAATTCGATCACAACATATCCGATGGAGCGTCCCCTGGAGTCGTAAGGACCCGGGCGTACATGCTTCATTTTTCCGAAAAACTCGAATCACATAAGATATTCCAGCTCCTCTCCTATGGCCTTCCCTTTTATATAAAATCATGGCATCAAGTCGATCAAACTAACGGAATTTTCGGCTCCACAAATCCCGAAAAATTCAACATGCACCATGTTGCCTCTTCTTCACCAGTTATCGAATACGTCGTACGCCCCCATCTTCATGTTCTCTGTATTCTGGCCGCCTATTTATACAAAAATGAAACGGAAACGATCCAAGAAATTATAGCCGAAAAAGAGCTTATTGAAAAATTAAACCATGGACTTGAATGGGCATGCAATACGCATCTCACCGGTTCACTGAATGTGGAATCCTTTCTTGAGAGAAAGCGATGGGGTGAGAATTGGCGCTCAAGCCTCTGGGCTTCTATAATGGCGCTGACAGCATTTTTAGCCGAAAAACACCTTTCAAAAGAGTTGCTGAACAAAATTGATGCAATTGTTGCCTTCGAAGCCGACAGGTTTATTGGCATTTTACCGCCCAGCGGTTGTGAAATTGATACGAAAGTTGAAGAAAATGCCCAGGATGCGCTCGTACTGGCATGGGCAATTAATATGATGCCCGAACATGATCATGTCACCGAATGGGAAAATGCTCTTCAAATATGGGCGCTTAATACAGCGACCTGCATCTATGACAAGGCAGATCATACCGAATACTGTGGCAAATCGGTTGCACAGATGACCTGTACGCAAACGCTCTATCCCGATATGACTGCCGAAAACCATGATTTTTTCCACCCGGTTATCTTATCATACGGCGGATGGATTGTTTTGGCCATGGCAGCCTATTCCTTACGCGGACGCCAACCACCCGAATATTTTCAACGAAAACACCATCAGGAAGCGTTTGATGTTCTTTTACGATTCTGCCTTCCTACAGGAATGATTTATGAACCCGGCGGCCAGGATCTTCCCATGTTCATACCCCGCCCCTTTGCCCTGGCATGGGGTCTCTGGAACAACGATCCCCGCGCAATGCGCCTGGTTGCCCGGCTGCTTGCCTGGATCGATACTCTCGTGACGAATGATGCCGAAAAAACCAATCAATGGATACCGGGCTTTGAGCCGTCCTATGAAGGGTGGACCCTCTTTTTTCAGAGTCAGGTTGGGTTCGAACTCGCAATGCTCGCAACCCTGCAACATCGGAAAGAAGCTCGGTTCTATTCCTCCGGCCAGGTTGACAACGCCTTGAACGTGAAACAGATTTATCCTTTTGTACAAATATGTTACCGGAAAAACAGCCGGCTCCTGCGAAGCATGGCATGGAAAGCGATTAACGGTCATCCCATTGCTCATATGAATATAAATATTCAACCTGAACTGGTAGCCCCCTTTCGCGCCGGTCTGTTTGGAATTCCTTCAGTAAAAGAGAGGGTTTCACATTGGAAAGTAGCATTTCATAATGATCGCTATCAGAAAGACGGATTCGATACCTGTGGAAGGATATTGTACCGCAATGCACAGAATGAAACACTTCTTACACGCGATATCCGTGTTTTGACATGGGGCGAAGACGGGCTCATTGTTCTTGACAGAATTCGCGCCGAAAAAAATCTCGAGATGAATGAACAATATTTATCACCCATCTACCTGGTCAACGATCATTGGACCGGCAACACACTCAATTTTCACAGCGGCTCATTGCGGGAAACATTTATTGCATCCGAGAAAAAATACAGAGAAATATCCTGCCCCGCATTCTGGGCAAGTATCGAAAACCATCTTCTTTTCCAATTTCTGTGGGGAAGAACCAAGGGACTTATCTATCTTCCCGGCGGTGAACGAAATGCACCGGCATACTGGAAAAACTGCCGGCTCGACATGATGGCGGTCAGACTCGAAGCCCGTCAGGCGCACAAAGACGATATCGTTTATAATGTCGGATTTTATGTCGGTGTCGGAAAGGCACCACGACCATTCAAATCCGCCGGAACTGCCGGCGAATTTTTCAAAGGCCTCGTCATTATGGACGGCAAAAACACTGCCGGTCTGGACTGATATGACCACTAAACCACAAGAATGTCATCCGCTTTTCAGGACGGTTGTACCTGTCACCTCCTGCTGTAAAAAAATCGATCTTTCCCACACTGTTTTCAGCACAGGATCATGCTTCGCAACTCATATCGGCGCCATGCTCGCCGAATATCATGCATCTCTCTGCATGCATCCCACCGGCATTCTTTATAACCCCGCCTCGATCTGCGCCATGATTAATCGAGTTCTGAATCACAAAGGGTATAGCGAAAACGAGCTCTTTGAATACAATGGGCTCTGGCGAAGTTTTGATCATCATACACAATTTAGCGCCAAAAACAAAGACGAATGCCTTCAATCGATCAATCGAGAATTCGACAGTGCAATCCAGTCACTCACAAATGCAGACTTTTGCATAGTGACTTTCGGAACGGCATTTGTTTATAAATTGTGCAACGAAAAGAAAGTTGTCGCCAACTGCCATACGCTTCCTCACGACCATTTCGATCGAATGCTTCTTTCTCCCGGGGAAATTACCGAGATGTGCTCCCGTACCTTTGATTCTCTTCTCAAGCATCGTCCGGATATTCAGCTTATTATAACAATCAGCCCGGTGCGTCATCTCCGGGACAGCGTCCATGAAAATTGCATAAGCAAATCCCACCTCTTTGCCGCCCTCCATACACTCGAGAAAAGATATGAAAAACTCTATTATTTTCCTTCCTATGAAATCATGATGGATGAACTCAGGGATTACCGGTTCTATGCTGCCGATATGGTTCATCCCAGTGAAACAGCTGTGGAGTATATCCGATCTCGATTTCAACAGGCGTGCATGTCCGAGCGTTTCGGTCGATTTATACAATCTTTCAAGCCCGTCCTTCAAGCCATGAAACACAAAATAAAAACGACATCCTCCGATGCTGTTTCTCGTTTCGCTCAAGGCCAACTGGCTACCCTCGATCGGCTGGAAAAAGAGTACAAAGAGATAGACCTCTCAAAGGAAAAAGAATATTTTTCTTCCCTATGGCAACATTAATCTACCATGCCGGCGGAGTTGGTGATTTTATTACCACACTGCCTACCGTAAAACTCTGGAATCGAAATCACCTTGGTCACCACCGGATATTTTTAGGAAAAAAAGCTACCGGCATTCTGGGAAAAGAATACGACTGCTTTGATGAAATCCTGGATATCGATAAAGCGTGCTTTTGCCGATTATTTTCATCAACTTACAAAAATAGTAAAGAATTGCCACCGCTTTATCCAGGCTTATCTTCAGCATTGGTATTTGCCGACAACAATTCTCCTCTAATCACCAATTTAAAAAGGAGTGGTATTGATAAAATCGTCTCACAGGAGCCCATTCCCGATACTGATATGCTGAAAATTCGATACCATTATGAAGCCCTTGCCGGGTATCTGGGGAAGGAAATCGAACTCGAAAACTGTCCATATCTCATTCCCCAACCGGTCCATCTGGAAAAAGCGCGACACCTGGCTGGTGAAGCTGAAAATATTGTCGCCATTCATCCTGGAAGCGGAAGTGTTTTGAAAAACTGGCCAAAAGATCGATTTGAACAGATAGCCGCAGCACTGCATAAAAATGGATATACTGTTTTCTGGATTGCAGGCCCGGATGATCCACTGCC
Source organism: Chitinivibrionales bacterium (assembly GCA_014728215.1). Classification (NCBI taxonomy): domain Bacteria; kingdom Pseudomonadati; phylum Fibrobacterota; class Chitinivibrionia; order Chitinivibrionales; species Chitinivibrionales bacterium. The sequence continues at coordinate 30,530 of WJLZ01000165.1, read as the reverse complement.
CGATGGAGCATGGCATCATAATATTCTTCGAAACAAACCGCTTCCGCATGTTGCCGCATTTCTTTCTCAGTGTACCCTTTTCATTGGAAACGACTCAGGCATTGCTCACCTGGCTGGTGCAGTTGGATGTCCCGGGGTTGTTATTTTCGGCCCTTCCGATCCCCGAATATGGAAACCCTTCGGTGCTCCGCTCTCGATTGTCCAATCGACGTGCCTTTGCTCTCCCTGTCATGCGAAAAAAAAGACAGGTCCTCACTGCACCAGAGAATGTATAGAATCTGTTACGGTGCGGAATGTGCTTGAAAATGTCTTTTCTCTGATTTCGTAACAGGTATTTCCCTCTATCTTTTCATCGACAGGACAATAAATATTATTTTGATAATGAGTTATGCTGTTGCAGAATTATTTTATTCAGATACATTGCGTCGGCATAAACACACATATGATCTAAAAGAAAGTATGGCATGGCTTCTAAGCCATAGCCGTATAGTTTAAATAGTAAATTTTCAAAAGAATACTGTTGTGGTCTCTGTAATCACCGGGGTAACCGGATTTGTCGGTGGATATTTAGCGAAGAGTCTTCTTTCTCACGGCCATACTGTGGTGGGTATCGATCAATGGGCTCAGTGTCCCTGGCCGAAAGTCGACTATTCTCAGATTAATATCCTTGATAATGCAAGTATGTTACACCTTTTGGACCGTGTTCGGCCCGACTATATCTATCATCTTGCCGCTATCAGCTATCTCCCCGACGCCGACGCCACACCGGGCAGGGCACTCGAAATTAATATTATGGGGACAGTTTCACTGCTCGATGCGGTCCGAAACAGTTGCCCATCGGCGCGAGTCCTTGTGGTTGGGTCGTCGAAAGAGTACGGAAGCAATGCTGTTTCGGATTTAATAGCTGAACAGACACCCCCGGCCCCCACCGATTTTTACGGTATATCAAAATTCAGTGCGGAAATGATCGGCATTCAATATGTTCGTCAATTCGGACTGGACATCAGATTTTCCCGCTCTTTCAACCACACCGGTCCCGGACAATCTCCACGATTTGTCTGTTCCGACTGGGCAAAACAAATTGCAGAAATCAGCGAAACAAAGGGCGACTCAAAAATTAAAGTCGGTGATCTTGAGGTAGAAATCGACTTTTCCGATGTTCGGGATGTCGTTGAAGCATACTATCGGATCTGTACAAAAGGAAAGAAAGGTGAAACCTATAATGTTTGCCGGGGAGATACGGTATCGCTGGATTATATCCTCACCTGCCTTCTGGGCAAAACCGATAAAAAAATTACCGTAGAACAATCAAAACAGAAACTGCGATCCCATAAAGCAAGCCCGAAGATTGCTGGTGACAATACAAAGCTCCGCTCCCATACCGGATGGAAACCCGGAATCTCAATCGAAAAAACCCTGGATGATCTGTATGCCTACTGGCTGAAGAGTCTTAAGAACCGCTGACAGAATGATGTGTGTTCATAATCGCACCTGATGATTATTTAAATAATTGTCCGATATCTTTCATGACAACTTTTGGCTGATAGGGATATTTCAGTAAATCCGCCTCGGCAGTAACACCCGAAAGAACCAACACTGTATCGATTTCCGATTCGATTCCTGCAATAATATCGGTATCCATTCTGTCACCGATAATGATAGTTTCTTCCCTCCTGCAACCGAGTTCTTTCAGTGCATGCCGCATAATCAGCGGGTTTGGCTTACCGATAAAATAGGCGCGGGTATCGGTAGCCAGTTCAATCGGCGAAATCAGCGCCCTGCAGGCAGGGACTATCCCTTTCTCGGTGGGCCCGGTAATATCGGAATTGGTCCCGATAAGCTTTGCACCATCGAGCACCAATCGTACCGCGCGTTCGATTTTTTCATAATTGTATGCTCTGGTTTCCCCGACAACCACGTAGTCGGGGTTGATTTCGTTTGAAGAAAATCCAACATCATAGAGCGCATTGATAAGGCCACCTTCACCAATAACATAGGCACTTCCCTGGGGAAGTTGCCAGCTTAAAAACTGGGCGGTAGCGAGTGCGCTGGTATAAAAGTGCTGTTCCTGAAGCTCGATCCCCATTCTTGCAAGCTTCTGTTTCAGCTCCTTTCTTGTGGATGCACTGCTGTTGGTCAGGAAGAGAAATCGCTTATCATTTTTTTTCAACCACGCTACAAATTCACCAGCGCCTTCAAGCAGACGGTTACCGTGATAAATCACGCCGTCCATATCGCAAATAAACGCCGATTTTCCTTTGATCGATTCCTTTTCCACTGTCATCTGTTTCTCCAGATCTCAACGGCGATAAATTTACAGGTCAGATACGGTAGCAATCAACTATTTCACCATAATAGAGCGTATGATAATCCTTTTTCGGGTATATCGCTTCAAAATCAGGAGTCATAAAAGATGGATCCATGGCTGATTTGTAAACGATTGTGCATTCAAAATGAAGCCCCGGCATTTTTATGATCGGTGTTGTGATTTTCTGTGGATCGACAATCTCGAGATTGCATTCCTTGAATTTATCATAGTCGCTTCCCGATTTGGATCCACAGAAAGCAAGTTCCTTCGCCATATCGACGGTGGGAACCGATACACTGAAATTATCCGAATTTTCAATCAGTGAGAACGTATGACGGCTCAGGCGCACCGCTGCAGTCATAATATTTCTTTTCCATACATATCCTATCGTTGCCCATCCGATAGTCATTGTGTTAAGCCTGTCGCCATCAGCAACCGTTAGAAAAGCGCCCTTACCCGTAATCTGTCCGAGTGCTTCAGGAATAACTTCCAGACAATTCTCCTGCTTCATACCTTACTCCTCACATTATAATTCAAATAATCGTAATTCCTCTATATTCCGTAAACCGACCTGATCGTATCGAACTCAAATTGAGACAGAAGGCGATTAAGCCGCACCTCTGTTTTTTCGAGATTATAATAATGCCTGAATGTTTTTATCGCCGGCAATTTAACCCTTGGCTGCCCTGGGTCGAGTTCCCACGGATGAATGTAAAAAACAACCGGCCTTCCTTCTTTATTGCACTGCCGAATGCCGTGGGCGATAAATCGGTAGGGGAGCAACCTGAAATAACCTCCTCCGCAGCAGGGCAGATTAACACCGAATTGACGAAAACAGCCCATGGGAAATTCGATAATTTCTTCGGTGACTTTAAAGGGAGAAAGGCAGGACAGAGAATTGCCGTAGTCCGGATGAAATGCAATGGGAAACACTGATGAGTCGTATCGGATTCCATTTCGTGCCAGTATGTCGAAAATCCCTTTCTGTTCTACTTTAACAGAAAATGAAGGGGCACGATAGCCTCTGATCTCCGTATCAACGGCTGCCCTGATCATCTTCAATGATTCCTTGAGATCCTTTTCAAAAATATCGGGGGTTATCTCTTTCACAAATAAATGAGCATATCCATGGGTAGCAATCTCATGACCGGCCTCATCAATTTCTCTAATCAGTTCAGGAACTCGTTCGGCGATCCATCCTAGAACAAAAACCGTACATTTTACGTTGTGCGTATCGAGAATAGAGAGGAGTTTTCGGGTATTCGGTACGACGCGAAGCTCTTTTGTATCCCATGAAGAATAATCGATGACCTCCTTGAGATTATTAACACAGAACCAATCTTCAAGGTCGATAGAAAAGGCATTTTTCATGGTGCAGACGTTTTTTTCTAATGGTTCGTATCCGAGAATCACTAATTACAAAATACATTTCCGCCTATAAAATTCTCTTGCCCCGCCGCTTAAATTCTTTCACTTCCTGCGGCGTTGGGAATGAATGATACGACCCTCCCTGAGGCATCGGACTACGTTGTACTCTGCCGGCCATTATTTCCCGGAGCGATTCATCGATAAGATGGGCGCTTAAACGCTTGGTTTTTATTATCATTTCATGGAGTGATTCATTGCCGACTTCCACTTTTTTCTGCTTGACAATATCTCCGCTATCGAGTTTTTTATCCATATAATGAATTGTCACACCTATATACGGGTTACCCGAATACATACCCCAGAAAACAGGCATCATCCCCTTATTCTCGGGAAGCAGCGCCGAATGAGAATTAATACATCCTTTGGGAACGGAATCAAGCAGAGGGCCTTTAAAGATCTGGGGCGCGGCAATCGAAACAATGCAGTCGATCCTGTTTTCTCTGACTTTTTCGATATAGGCGGGATCGTTGACATTTTGAGTGTCCAGAGAAGGTATGCCGTACTTTTTGGCAAGTTGCTCGACACTGAACCCCGCAAATTTTCGGAATGCATAGAGCGAACCCATCCTGAGAAAATTGAACAGACCGTAAAAACCATACATCTGTTTTGCCAATGCTGCCGTAGAGCGCTTGTTAAAAGGGGGTAAGATGGTAATACCACTCACCGTATAATCTGCTTTGCGGGCAAGGGGGAAAAAATGTTTGAAGAATTCATAAATATAAAAAACATCTTCTTCGGTAATTATCAACACTTTCATACGACTGCCCTTTCCGTCGATTGCCAGACTGCACTCTTTATGCCCCGAAGGCATTTGAAAAAACCCAGAAGCACCGCCAGATTCATAGAAGAAAAGTGATAAATTGATGAAACCATAGGCAGATTGATTTTTACTTTCGATAATATCCAGCCGATTAAGGCAGTAGCATAAAAGGCTCCCTGAAAGAGAAACAACACCAGATAAATCGGCTCGGAAATCAAAAAAATGTTCGCTGTCAGTACAAGAATTAAAAGCATGGGAGAAAACCAGCGCAGGACTTTATGAGATAAATAAAAAAGGAACGCTGTTCCCCGAAAAGGATTGAGCATGGGAAGAAGAAAAAAGAACGATTGAAAATTTCCCGCACCAATCCGTACCCGTCTCCTGAATTCTTCCTCCACATTCATCGCCGTATCTTCATGCGAAACGGCTTCTTTATCAAATAAAACCTTATACCCTCTGCTCATTATTTTCATGGGGGTAAGAAAATCATCATTGGAATATGCATTGGGAGGCAAAGGTTTAAAGAGTTTTTTTCTAATGGAATACATTCCCCCAAAGGCCCCCTGAGCAGTACCGAACAGACCTTCTCTGTATTTGAGTTCCGCCTCAAAACTTCTGTATACCACCTCTTTATCCAGCCCATATCCCAGATCGGGCACCCGGAGTTTGACCTGCCCCAAAACAGCGCCGATTTTCTCCGACGAATACATGCTTATCATTTTCGACACGGCATCGGTTTCAAACATGGTGTTGGCATCGGTAAGAACGACAATCTCTCCTTGAGCCACAGGAACGGCTTTGTTTATCATGCCGGTCTTGCCCGAGCGCTCCCGGTAATCAAAAACCTTAACCCCCTTACCGGCGTACGACTGCGCGATTGCAACGGTTTTATCAGAACTGCAATCGGAACACACCATTATTTCGAGACGATCCCGGGGATAGTCTAAGGCAAGGCAATTGTCTATCTTTTCGGCAATTACTTTTTCTTCATTATAAGCGGGAATAAAAATTGTAATCGCTGGCTTAAAGGAAAAATCTCTTACCGGTTTTTTAACAAACCTGCTCACAAAGGAGAGGAAAAAAGAGAATCCTCCATAGGCCCAGATCAAAAGGAAGAGTGAAAGCCAGAAGAGTATTGTTGCACTGATGGTTACTGCCATGGTTTCGTGAAACAGGGTATCATCCGGATTTGGGTGAAGAATTCAAAAGATATTTGTAGATATTCAGAAACCCCTTAAATACCCGCCTCGCTTCACCGGGATGACGCATAATCTGGATAAATTTGGCAGTCATATATGAAAAGCGAAGATAAAATTCTCTTCGGGAGCGGTCACAAAATGCACACAGTTCTTCATAGGTTAAATCGGGATTGGACACAACCGAAGAATGGAGTCCTTCTTCATTAAGCCATTTCCTGAAATTATGCGTAACCATCCATCCCTTTTCATCGAAATAGGCGTAATCCTCGGTACCGGGATAGATCATTATAGGATAAAATTGTGCAGTATCGGGATTCAAATCCTTGGCCAACTGCAATGTTTTTTCGAGGGTTTCTCTTGTTTCTCCCCGGTTGCCGACCATAAAACAGCCGTGAACAAGAATTCCCGCGCGGCGGGCATCTTTGACAAACTGCCGGATTCGTTCAATTTTGGTCCCCTTTTTGATATTATCGAGAATTTGCTGATCGCCGCTTTCGAGCCCTACACAGAAAAGACGGCACCCGGCCTTCTTCATGAGCCGCATGGTATCAATATCAACATCCGGCCGGGAATTGGCCGACCAGGGGATACGGGTCATCTTCTCTTTTATCAATGTGTCCGACAACTCTCTGCACCGTTTTTTGTTGGCGGTAAGGGTATCATCTTCGATCATAATTTCTTTTACTTCGGGCATATTCTCGGCAACATACCTGAATTCTTCAACAACATTGGCAACCGATCGAGTACGATATTTATGCCCCTGAAGGGTTTGGGGGATAACACAATAGGTGCAGTGAAAAGGACAGCCTCTCCCAGAAATAATCACAACGAGCGGATAGCGGCTATGCCCGTAAAAATAGGGTTTGGTTCCAAGATGTCGTTTATACACCGATGAAACCAGAGGGATATCATCAAGATTTTCGATATAGGGCCGCGGTTCATTTTTGCGAATCTCTCCCTTTTGAGTTCTGTAAGCAATGCCCTTCACCGATTCCAGTGAAGTATCGTCTCTGGAGTGAACAATCTTTTCAGCCAATTCGACAACGGTAGCATCATACTCCCTGAAAGCAACAGCATCAACAGCATCATTCAATTGCAGAGTCTCTTCGGGCAGGGCGGAAACATGCACTCCCACCAGAGTAACAAAAATATCGGGCAAAGCCTTTTTAAGGCCTTCTGCAACTTCGATATCACTGTATATCGACGGTGTCGAGGTATCAAGAATAGCCATTTGGGGTTGAAACTCTTTTGCCTTCTCATAAACCTGTGCGGCATCAAGTTCGGCGGCCGGAGCATCAATAAAGAGGACTTCATGGTCATGTTTCTCAAGATATGCCACACTGTAGGCAAGCCACATAGGATAATAGAGGGTACCGCTCCTGGTTACGGCAGGAGAACGTGATTCACGGGAATATCTGTGCAAAAAGGGTGGATTGAGCGCTAAAATTTTCATAATCGGTTTAATAACTAGAGGTGTTGAAAAAGATTTGAGTAGTCAAACAATAATTGGCCCCGCTTTTGGAGACCAATCGAATTTATTACGAAGTGAATCTGTCAGCCGAGTAAACTGTCGATTTTTGCTTTAAGCGGATCTTTTGCTAAAAGGCCGATCTGCTGATCAATAACTTTTCCGTCTTTAATGAATAACACTGTCGGAATGCTTGTTATGCCGTACTTTGACGCCGTACTCGGATTTTCGTCCACATTAAGCTTCCCCATTTTCACTTTGCCTTCATATTCCCTGGCAACATCCTCGATAATCGGCGTAAGCATTTTGCATGGCCCACACCATTCGGCCCAGAAATCGACTACCACCGGCGTATCAGCTTTCAGTGCTTCATCATCAAAATTCGAATCGGTAAATTCCGCTAAATATTCACTTGACATGACATAGCTCCTCAGGTTTATATAGTTTTATTTCAACAATTTTTACTTTTCGTTTTTCTCTTTTTCAGGCGGTGTTTCTTCAGATTTCTTTGTGATATCTTCCAGAATCTGAAGGACCTTTTCGTTGATCTCTTTCCAATCCCCGGGCCGTTTTCTGTATCGTTCTATAGCCTTTTCAATCTGCTCAGAGGTAGTATCCATGAGAACCAGAAGCTTCCGATACTCTTCCGCTTTTTCATCAGGAGTTAACGTTTTGTCCTTTTGCAGAAGTTCAATACCGGCCAGGAATCGGGCAATTTTTTCTTTCCCCTGGGCAGTAACATCCCACCTCATTAAAAGAAGCGAAGAAATAAAAATACATGTGTAGACACTCTTTTTCATAATTTATAAAATGATCGAAGGTAACAATTAAGTCAAGTTATCACCAAACTCCGCCTTATCGATCACCCGCAAGCGCTTCAAGCCTCCTTACAACCACATCCGGTTTTATTCTGAACAGACAAGATCGTTTATTATATCTCAGACAGATATTTCCCCCATGGGGATGACATGGGCGGCACCATATTTTTTCTTCAAAAATTGCATAGGGTGGTTTTCCATAGGGGAAAAAACCAAAATGCCGTGTCGTTGCACCATAAATAATGCCGGTTTCCACTCCTGAAGCCCTGGCAAGGTGAGACAAGCCGGTATCATTTCCCAGAGCCAAAGAACATCGGGCCAGTAATTCTGCGCTTCCTCCAATTGATAGTTCCCCGGCAAAAGAAAACGCTGCGGGGCCAAGCATGTTTTTTAGACTTATTCCCTTTTCTCTTTCTTCAGGTCCACCAAGAATAGCAATATTCCAACCCCGTGAAATAAAATACCGCCCGGTTTCAGCATAATAGGTAATGGGCCACTCTTTATTTTTCCATGCACTAAAAGGCATAAGGGCCAAAATCGGCTTTCCCTGATTCATGATTTCGGCAGTTTTGTTTTTTATGCCGGTCCCGGAATGCGAAACCCGGATTTCAACCAACGGCAACGCCCCATGCTCCTTTTCTGAGTAACCAGCAGCCTTCGCATACCGATACACGACATTCTCCTCCGGTTTATAACAATCGATTCGCAGCAATAACAGCAGGAGACGTTCAAAATGCAGTTTTCGAAAGCGTGCAACGGGTGAGTTTGTATTGAGTTTCCGAATGACTCTTCTGCTGGAAGAATTTGCCTGAAGATCGATAATTTTATCCCAGACAATATCAGAAAGCTCAGAAGGCCATTCTCCTTTTTTTGGGCTAAGAATACGGTTTATCCGGGGATCATCACGAAAAATATCGCCATATTCGTGCCGGGTAAGTAAAATTATAGTAGCACCGGGATAACGGGATCGTAATAATGTAAATACAGGAGCTGTAAGAATTACATCTCCCATAGAGCTGAAACGGATCACTAAGATATTCATATTATGAAAATACAATGCCGTATTCTAAAAGGAGAACCACAATGTATATTTGCTCTATATTCCATAATGGAACATGTAAGGGAGCCGATTTATGAATGTGAATAACGATAACGTTAATCCCTATAAGGACACCGTTCCTGAACTTGGCACAAAAATCGGACCCAACAAAATTGAGCTTCTTATTGGCGAGGGCGGCAATGCCAATATTTATAAGGCATGGCACACCGGCCTTGAGGTTGTCCGGGCACTTAAAATACTTAAAAAGGGCAACAACAAGGAAGCAAAAGATCGATTTCTCACCGAAGCAAAAATCCTTGCCGATATTCGTCATCCGAATATTATCGAAATCCACGGCCTGGGATACTGGGACCGTCAGGTACCATTTATCGAAATGGAATATCTCGATGGTTCTCCGGTTGCCAAACTAATCGCACAGAATTCAACAATTGTTTTGCCGGCGGCTCTGGCAATCGTTTACTATGTCTGTCAGGCTCTCCATTATGCTCATGCCAAAGATTACACCCTCTACGGCAAAATATTTCGGGGATTGATTCACCGGGATATTAAGCCCGATAATATCTTTTTATCAAAAGCCGGTATTGTAAAACTCATGGATTTTGGTATCGCCCGTCCATCCGAAATAAGCCTCCACACGGTAGGTGATAAAATAATGGGAACACTGGTATATCTGAGCCCCGAGCAACTTGGTGGTGGAACACTGGATCACCGGACCGACATTTTTTCTTTAGGAGCGGTGCTTTATGAAATGATATCGGGGCACCGTGCTTTTCCCCAGAAAAAGCTTTCGGATCTTGTTCAAGCCAAAACCAGGGGCCAGTATAAACCTCTCGATTCCTATGGCATTCCTGTTCCGTCGTCGGTAAAAGAGACTGTTGAACGGGCGATGGCAATCAATCCCGATGAACGTTTTTCAAATGCCGCACAATTCGGCCAGGCGGTGTATGCCTCACTCAGAGAGATCTCCGATCTGTCTCCCGACCTGATTCTTACTCAACTTGTGCGTGATCCATCGAGCATCACAATCAAAAAGAATGCGGTTGGCGCAGGAAAAAAGCTGTTTCTATGGGGATTATTTGGTGCAGGGGCGGCAATCGGCCTGGGAGCCCTGCTATTCTATATTTTTGGCTGAAGCAACCACTATATCGGTGGTATCTGAAAATTCCGGAAACATGTATTTTTCGGGATCCACCGATTTGCCATGCCTGCGTATCTCATAATGGAGACGGGGTCCTACCGAAATTCCTGAAGCACCGACAGTTCCGATAATATCCCCTTTTTTTACCCGTCTGCCACGAACGGTTTTTATCGACTCAAGATGAGCATACACTGTGCTGAAACCAAAATCATGATCAATTACGACCCTGAGCCCCCAGGCACGGTGATTTTCGGTCCTTTTAACGACGCCTGACGCCGTTGCAAATACGGGGGCTCCTTTTTCTGCAACAAAATCCAGACCATGGTGCATTTTAATCTTGTTTGTAAAGGGGTCCTTTGCCTGCCCGAATTTCATGCCAAGGTGAATAGAACCACTTACAGGTTTAGCTACAGGAATTTTTTCCAGAAAACGGGGATCTTTCGATAACCGGTCGGCAAAATGCTGGATCGATTTCTCATTCTTTTGTGCAAGTACCATCACCCGCTCCAGGGTAAGTTTTTCCTCTTTCTTTTCGTTACCCATATTTTTTGCGGCTTGCCTGGTTTTGCCGGACCGGGTCAGGTTTTCGATATCAGATTTTCTTTCTTCAAGAAATGCCACCTCTTTTCGCAGCCTCGAAAGCGATGTACGAATTGACCGTATTCGGTGAAGCAATTTTACATTTTGTGCAGCCAGGTTCTTTTTTTGATTTTCTTCAACAATATCCAGAGAAAAGCTGTTGAAGGGGATAAAATACCCGGCAAAACCAACCAGCATCAGCGCAGAAAGGAAAACAAGAAACGATATCCTGACCCGCAGAGATTTAATCCTGCCAGCGCGAGGCGGAATAATAACAACAGTTCGGTGCTTTTTAGTTCTCATACATTGGTAACTTCTTCATTCTCTCCACAGCCTTTTTCCTCTTCGGCTTCTTCGGAGACCTCCTGAATTTTTTCGGCGATATCATTAAGCTCATCTTTTAATGATTTAATATTTTCGATTGCCGATTTAACGGTAAGATCATCACCGACTTCTCCGCTTTTACCCTCTTCAACAAGGTTAAACACCCGTTCGCCAATATCCATATAGTTGCGATCGATTTTCCGGTTGGCAGCCATTTCCTCAATCTTGAGCTTCCCGATCTTGGTATATTCTTCTATTTTATCCATCGACATTGCCGCACCGTCCTTGAGACCTTTTTTGATCTTTTCCCACATGGTATCCATCGCCATCTGTTCCTCCTTTGATAGGGTGAATAATTTGTCTGCCTGTTCGAATATTAATGATAACATAATATATAATACTTTATCTATCATAATAAAACCAAGTCAAAATATTTCGAAGGATAATGAGGGAAAAAGAGTTATCGAAGCATTTCTGAATTGCTGAAGGTGGCCAATAAAATTGTACACCTTGTCCGATTATCCTTCCGACAATTATTTTCAATAGTTTTCGCATAAAATACCCGTTTTCCAGCCTGGCAATGGAAGGCAGTACAAATACAGAGGGCATTACAGAACCGTATGTTTGAAGAATTATCCGGAAGATTCGATTCTATATTTAAAAAACTAAAAGCCCGTGGCCGGCTTACCGACGAAAACATTGCCGAAGCGATGCGCGAGGTTAAACGTGCGCTTCTTGAGGCTGATGTTAATTATCGGGTGGTGAAAAGGTTCATCTCCGATGTCGAACAGAAGGCTGTCGGAACCGAAGCTCTGCGGGGAATCGCACCAGGGCAGCAATTTGTCAAAATTGTTAATGATGAGCTGACACAGCTTATGGGTGGCGATGCTCAACCGGCAAAATATCATACTAACCGGTTAAACATTATCATGGTAGCCGGCCTTCAGGGCTCCGGAAAAACGACCTCCTGTGCCAAACTTGGACTTCATTTCCGTAAGCAGGGGCACCGCCCACTTCTCATCGCCTGCGACACCTATCGTGCGGCGGCTATCGATCAGCTCGAATCTCTTGGAAAATCCCTGAATATCCCCACCTATGTTGACCGTGAAAAAAAACCCCTTGATATCGCAAAAAATGGGCTACATCATGCAAAACAGGAAGGATGTACCCTTGCAATAATCGATACTGCCGGCCGGTTACATATCGATGCCGAAATGATGGCCGAACTCCGGAACCTTCGTAAAGAAATCAAACCGGATGAAATCTTTTTTGTAGCAGATGCCATGACAGGGCAGGATGCGGTCACGGCGGCAACCGAATTTCATAAGGAAACCAGTTTTAACGGTGTTATTCTTACAAAAATGGATGGCGATGCACGCGGTGGCGCCGCCTTGTCTATTCTCAATGTCACCGGTGTACCGATCCGATTTGTCGGAACAAGTGAAAAACCTGATGGCCTCGAGATATTTCATCCCGAACGAATGGCATCCCGTATCCTCGGAATGGGTGATATCGTTTCACTGGTGGAAAAAGCTCAGGAATCCTTTGATGAAGAAAAAAGCAGGAAACTTGAGAAAAAACTCAGAAAAAATAGTTTCACCCTCCAGGATTTTCTTGAGCAGCTTAATCAGATTAAAAAAATGGGCCCTCTTGGCGATCTGCTCTCCATGATGCCGGGAGTCGGCTCACAGTTGAAAGATGCAGAAATAGACAACAATGCACTCAAGAGAACGGAAGCGATAATACAATCGATGACAAAAGAGGAGCGCCGGAAACCGTCAGTTATTGACGGCAGGAGAAAGCGCCGAATTTCGGCCGGGAGCGGAACGACAGTCCAGGAAGTAAATCGTTTTTTAAAACAGTTCGATTCTATGAAATCGATGATGAAACGAATGAACAAAATAAGTTCCAAACACGGTCAAGGAGCGGCCCTTCGCAATCTCCTGTCATCGTAAGGATAGCAATTAGTAAAATTTTATATACACACATTTTTTCCAAGGAGAATGATTTGGCAGTAAAAATTCGTTTAGCTCGATCCGGCAGGAAAGGCCTTGCCCGCTACCGTATTGTTGCGACCGACAGTAAAATGCCCCGTGACGGCCGATTCCTTGAAACGCTGGGAACATATAATCCCGAAGCAAACCCCAAGGAATTTATGCTGAAAACCGAAAGGATTGCCCACTGGGTAAAACAGGGTGCTCTGCCGACGGCAACGGTGAATAGCTTGATGAAGCAGGATAATTTTTATCAGAAGATGGAGGCTCTGGATCGTGGACTCGCGCCCGAAAGCCTCGACCTTCAAAGAAAACCTGAACGCAAGCGAAAACCCAAAAATAGAGACAAAAAAGCTAAGAGTGAATAATGCCCTCGCCGCAAAATAGCGGCTATGATCCCGGCATTGCAGCAATCGGCCGCATTCGAAAACCAGTCGGATTAAAAGGCATGTGTTATGTCAGTGCCTTTGGCTCTGCTCTGGAAACGCTTCCTTTGCCCTGTGAAGTTATTATTGACCGGCAAGGGACAGGAAGATTTTCGGTAATACTCGAAACTATTTTCAGAAATCCCAAAGGTTTCAGCTGCAAGTTCAAAGGTTTCGACGACCGGGAACAGACAGAAAAGTTACGGGATGGGTTGATCCTTATACGAGAAAAGGAACTTCCCCAACTACCCGAAAATGAATATTATCACTTTGAGCTTGAAGGTATGCAGGTAATTGGGGCAACCGGAAACAAGTATGTCGGAACGATAAAAGAGGTATTAAATTTTCCGACAACCGATGCTCTTGAGATAATAAAAAGCGATAATTCAACAGCGATAATTCCACTGAATAAAGAAGCTGTAAAAAAAATAGATAAAGATAACAGAAAAATTCTGGTAGATAACTCATTACTTGAAGATTTGCTTTAACCATTTGATCTAAAACAAGATAATACACCATAACACATCATGTTCTTTGAAATATTAACGCTTTTTCCGTCCATGTTCGATGGTGTTTTTTCAGACAGCATACTCAAGCGGGCTCTGGATAAAGGGGCTATTACAATCAATATTGAAAATATTCGTAATTATGCGCATGACCGCCATAAAACAGTCGATGATTATCCGTATGGAGGAAGCTCAGGGATGGTTTTGAAACCCGAACCTCTGGCCGGGGCAATCAGGGCAAGTAAAAAAAAGCAGGAAACTCGTTCTCCGCTTGTAGTATTTTTTACTCCTCAGGGAGAACGGCTGACCCATGAATTATGCCGTAAATTTACCCGGAAACAGGCCATCATTCTACTCTGTGGCCGATATAAGGGTATCGATCAGAGAATACGGAATACCTATGTTGACCGTGAAATATCAATCGGCGACTTTGTTCTTTCGGGCGGAGAAATACCGGCAATGGTCTTTATCGATGCCATAACTCGGTTACTTCCGGGGGTACTCGGCAACGAAATTAGCCCGACCGAAGATTCTCATTACAATGGTCTGCTCGGGATGCCTCATTATACCCGTCCCGAAGAGTTTGGAGGCATGAAAGTGCCGGAAGTGCTTTTAAGCGGAAATCATGCCAAAATCAGAGAATGGCAGGAAGAACAGGCCAGGGAACTGACACGCCGGAAAAGAAAAGATCTTTGGACCCGCTTTCATGAAGAAAAAGATGAAGAATAACAATAAAGTCACAAGTTCGAAAGAAAAGAAATATTTAACAATAGGAGGAACCAAGTGCAGGAAACAATAAACCAAGTCGAAAAAGAGTACACGCAGGCAAACCGGCCTGATTTTGATTCCGGTGACTCTGTCCGTGTTTCCATGCGAATCCGCGAAGGAAATAAAGAACGTGTCCAAACCTTTCAGGGAACAGTCATTCAACGGCGAGGAAGCGGAACAGGAAAAACATTTACCGTCAGAAAATCATCCCGCGGTATTTATGTCGAAAAGATTTTTCCTCTTTATTCTCCGCTCATTACCGATATTCAGATCCTTACTCGCGGGAAAACAAGACGGGCCAAACTCTACTATCTCAGAGGCCGAACCGGAAAAGCGACAAGAATCAAGGAAAGCAAATAAAATCTTTTCAATCTCCATCTTTGAATGTATCATTAAAGAGAAGATAAACTCTATCTTCTCTTTTTGTTACCATTAGTCCTGGCTTTTCAGTATTTCAGGCACCATTTCATTTTTTTGAGGCTGCTGCTATGCCGGATATTGGCCGTTCTGAACTTAAAACGGGCAAACGCCCGCAACAGCTAAATATTCAAACCTTTAAACCCGGAACCACCCTTTTTGAAGAAGGCACACGGGGCAAAGAACTCTTCATAATCAAAGAAGGGCGGGTGGGGGTTTATAAAACCACCTCTGATGGTGAAATTGAACTCGCGGTTCTTGGTGATGGTGCGCTTGTTGGCGAGATGTCTCTTCTGGATAATCTTCCGCGCTCTGCAACTGTGCGGGCAATTGATACGACAAAAGCACTTCTAATAAATTCCGCCGTGTTTCAGGCAACAATGCAGAAAGTGCCGGTATGGCTTTTTAGCATTGTTAAAATCGTTGTCAGCCGGCTTCGTGATGCAAATAAGCGGGTCGATCTTTCCATTCTCAGAGACAAAGAACATGGCGTTGTCTCCCTGATGCTCCTTTTACTTCCCAAATACAAGCATGAATTCGCGTCGCTTTCGGCACTCGATTATGATTTTATGCTGGTGGAAACCTATTATGTCTGCCAGTTGAAAAAAAAGGAGATTACTCATTTAATTTCAGGTCTTGAAAAGAGCTCGATTGTTCAAGTTGAAGAAGATACCAACCACAAAAAGCATATTTGCATTAAGGACATTGATGTTTTAAAACTTTTTAAGGAATATCTTGTACTGAAAAGTCAGAGAAAAGAATTCCGGGAACTGGGTGTGCCCGAGGAAGCTCTGTCTGTATTAAACAATATTGCATACGTTGCCCAGAAATCCGGATCCAATACCGATGAAGGTACTGCACTCCTGAAATCGGTATTGCTCAAAGATCTGACGGAAACCAAACCCGAAAAACTTGACAGAGTACTTCTTGATCTCAAGCGACGAAATCTGATCAATATGTTTCCGGTCGAAAACGATGTAAAAATTATTTTCCAGCGGGAAACCCTTGCTCGTATCAAGAAAATCAAAGAATGGGCGCCGCGCTTCGAAAAAGGTACGGGAGGAGCATAGTGGCAACATCGTCCAAAATAGGCGCCGGCAGAAATGTTGTCCGTCAAAATGAAAAAAAGCTGCGCAAAGGCTCGCTTCTGTTTATTGAAGACGAGATGAGTACCGAGATGTATATCATCAGAGCGGGCAAAGTACGAATCCTCAAACAGGAAGGCGAAAACACAATCGAGCTGGCGATACTGGGCCCGGGCAGTGTATTAGGAGAGTTGTCCCTTCTTGATAATCAACCCCGGAGCGCAACAGCCCAGGTCACTGAAGATCTCGTTGCCACGGTAATAGACCAGAATCTTTTTGAGCGCACCATGGAAAAAGTCCCCTCCTGGCTCTCAAACATGATCAGAGTGGTTGTTAAGCGGCTACGGGACACTATGAAACGCACCAGTGATGATGTTGTCCAGAAAAATGTCGGCGGTGTTATCCGCATTCTTTTACTGCTTTATGATAATGAAGGTGTTTCTCTGGATGACACCAGGTTTATCTATCTCAGCCGTGCAAAAGAGATGGTATATGCGACTATCGGCTTAGGTGGAATCGAGGCGGAAAATGTTTTCCTTCACCTGATCCTGAAAGAAATGGTCGTTATCCGGAAAAATGAACTGGGTCAGGAATACATCCTTATCAAAGATTATGTTGTCCTGTCCATGTATATGAGTTATCTACGAACAAAGCAGCGCGGAGCTGAATTTCTTGGCGAGAATCTGTCGGAAAAAGCCATGGATCTCATTTGCATAATTCAGGCAGCAGGAGAAAAACACGGAAGAAAGACGCCGAATAACCTCATGAAGGTAGGAACCGCTCAGGTCGAAATCGAACTTGAACGCCGGGAAAATGAACGCCATATAGATCTCGATGCTCTTGATGAACTTATGGCCGCCAAAGTCGTTATCGAGCAGCAGGATGTCACCGAATCCAAATATGGAAAGCATAAAAGGGGTACCCTTGCCTATAATCCCAATGCCTTAATACGCCTTCAGTTACTCCGGCAATGGCTCCCGGTTTTCAAGGAGGAAATTCAATTTTAAAGCCGCTTAAATTGTATAAGTCGCTTCATCAACAGAAATACCGGCTCATTGAGGGAGTTTTTCCAGTTGAGGGACCTCGCGCCGTACAACAGATTCTCACAACTGCCCCTCATACTGTAACAGAAATTATATCTACCACCGAAACGTTGGCAGGTCCGGAGCCGGAATGTCCTCGAAGAGTTATTACAAAACAGCAGTTTAAGACAATCAGCGCTGCAAAAAACCCTCAAAGTCCTCTTGCCCTGGTTACCATTCCCGCAGGATCATTTTCCGATTCTCTGCCTGATGATACCGGTCCCAGACTTCTTTTGCTCGAAGATATTCAGGATCCCGGTAATATTGGAACGCTGATACGGACCGCTGCAGCTCTTGGCTTCTCGGGCATTATTATGTCCGACAAGTGTGCTGATCCCTTTTCACCGCGGGCAGTCCAGGCAAGTGCAGGAACAATACTTTCTCTCTGGATCCGGAGAAATAGTGCCTATAGAGCAATGATAAAAAAACTTCTTGACAATAATTATACATTCTATGCCTCAACGATGGGAGGCAAATCGTGCAAGAGGATACCTGTTCAGCCTCGATGTATCCTTGCTCTAGGCAACGAAGGGGCCGGCCTTTCCAGAGAAGTCCTTTCCCTTGCTCAGGAAACGGTTGCCGTCCCTATCGATACCGCAAAAGCCGAATCACTTAATGTTGCGGCTGCAGGAGCAATACTCATGTATCTTTTGGGAAATGATTAGAGCGGATTTCCTGATTGCACTAAAACGAAATTCTCGAACGCCCGCCTTTTTTTGAACGATACATGGCCTCATCGGCACGCTTCAACAGACTGACTTCATCTTCTTCCGGCGCAGCCTGAGCTATGCCGATAGAAAGGCTCGTTTTGCCGAATTGAAAGGATCCAAACTGCTTACTGATACGTTTTGCCACCACCTGAGCCTGGTGTTTATCGGTATCGGGAAGCAATACTACAAATTCATCGCCACCATACCGGTAGCCGGTATCGATATCCTTCCGAATGCAGACATTGATAACCTGAGCAAGAGATTTAAGCACCTGGTCACCCATCTGGTGACCTTCGGTATCGTTGAAATCCTTGAAGTGGTCGATGTCCATTAACATAAGAGAAAGGGAACGGTCAGGATTTCGTCTGAATCGCGCCAGTTCTTTTTTGATCTGGCCGTAAAAGTGACGAGTATTGAAAAGCTCAGTCAAACTGTCGGTTACCGCCAGTTTTTCCAGAAGCTCGTTTTTCTTGACCAATTCAAGTTCGAGCTTTTTCTTTTCGGTTATATCCTTTGCAGTAACCACCATACCGATAATGCGGCCGCTTTCATCTTTCATTTCCGAAATACTGAGATTCAGATGAATTATTTCCCCATCCCGGGTTTTCATCGGAATTTCTTCATTAACCGATTTTCCCGATCGAAGGACCGAATCCATGATTTTTCTTTCACCGGCCTCATTAACAAAAAGCTGACTGAAAGGTTTTCCGACAATCTCTTCCTGAGTATAACCGAAATGAATCTGAGAGCCCTTGTTAAATTTTAGGATAAGTCCTTCAGAATCGATGGTAAAGATTATATCGGTTGAATCCTGAAGAATACTCTCAAAATATTTTGCGATATTCTGATATCGTCTTGTTGTTACCCCTGCTTTTTCGATCCTTCTTGCATATTCAAGCAAAAAACCGGTAAACCACTCCAGCATTAACAGAAGCCAGACTACCGACAATGCAAAGACAAGAATATGGGTAAAGGGAGTCCGAACCCAGAGTATACCGGAAACAAAAAATGCGCACAGAATCACCAGGCCAGAAATAAGCCAGAAAACTCTTTGTTTTACCGAAAGACCTTTGTCGTTGTTTTTGTTATATGAAAATTTTAAAAGCTTTACCACAATAATCGTGCCTTGAAAGACTGTGTCGATTGCAAGACTTCTAAATATAAGTTCTTGTCGACACTCATATTACATACTATATAAATAGTATAACAGTTGCCGATGATAGTCTACAAAAGAATTTACCAGTATAGATTTACATACCGATTTTTCGTACCTGAAGAGGAATTCGCTGGGTAATATCATAGCTTTCAAACCGCTTTTGAGGCCCCTCTGGTACCGAAGCGACACAGGAAACCGGAAGAATTTCTCTGTATTTTTCAAGAAACTTATCTGCATAGGCTTTCCATACCCCATCGAAAGAGCCACCCGAAAAATGTTTGAGAACAATAGCATCGGTAACAATAATTTTATGGGTATTTCTTATCTGCATGCAAATATCAAGATCATAAAAATGAAACTGATTAAAGGTAACATCATCAAACCTGATCTCATCAAACAAGCTCCGTCTGACAGCCATGAAGAGACCATCAACAGCAACCACTTCGATATCACCGTCAATCCAGGAATAGACGGTCAGGACACATTGTTCGCCCTTTTGATGGGTAACTTTGCCGTGAATAAAAGGACGTCCTGCAGCAACCCATCCGGGCTTGTCGGCAAAGAGATACTGTGTGCCCGCAACTCCAATACAGCCGAGCGTTTCATCCTGAGCAAATTTGCTTTCGATAATTTTGCCCCATTCCGGGTGAAGCATAAAAACATCTTCATGCATAAATACGCAAATATCGCCCTGAGCATATTCAAGCCCTCTATTATACGCTGAACAGAGATTGTATTTGTTGCAGGTGTTATCGATCCTGATATATTCGTTGGAACACCCAATCGTTTCTTTTACGTTGGATTCATGATCTTTCCAATCAGGCGGTTTTCTTGAACAGACAATACAGCTAATCATATTTTACGCTTCCATACTTACTAATGGCGATACAGCAAAGTTTTTCTTTTAATTATCGGTTATATACCTCAGAAAGTAAATAATCTATTCGATTTCACCGGCAAGAAAGATCGATTTTTTCCCAAACCGTACATTAAGCCGGTCCATTGCATTCTCCGATGCTTCCCATGCCGCTTCACGTTGCTTGTTAGAAAAGAGATCCATTTGACCTGCACCTGTCAGGTTGGTTAATCCTGTACCGATCAATCGCAGAGCGTCTGTCTTTTGTTTTAACTCCGGCAACAAAGGGACAAGAGATGAAAAAATATCCCGGGTTAAATTTGTCGGCCTTGAGAGCGTTATGCGTCGGGTATGTTTCGAGAAATCGGGCATTCGATAAATTAAAACGACGCTTTTGCCGGTAATACCATACTTTCGGGCTCGTCTGCCCACATCCCTGGATAATGCCAGAAGGATTCTTTTCCATTCATCTACATCCCTGCAATCCCGGGCAAAAGTGTGTTCTCGTGATACGGATTTGACTCCCTCCTGCTCACTAACCGGACGACTGTCGACACCTCGCGCCAGATCGTAGAGAGTAACCCCCATTTTGCCGAATCGTTTATTCAGGCACTGAAGTGAAAGATTTTGCAGATCGCCGATTTGTTGAATTCCCATTCGGGCAAAAACCTCTTGGGTCTTTTTGCCGACACCCCAGACTCGGCTCACCGGAAGTGGCGCAAGCCAGGATTCAATTTCATTTATCTCAAAGGGAGTTACTGTAATACCATCGGGTTTATCCATATCCGAAGCCAATTTGGCGAGAAATTTATTCGGGGCCACACCTATCGATGCCGTCAAATGCTGCTCTTTTTTGATCTTGCAAGAAATTTTTTGTGCCGTTTCCAGAGGGTTTCCCCACAAACGTTGGGTGCCGGTAATATCCAGAAAAGCTTCATCAACCGAAATCTGCTCGATGATCGGTGAAAAAGACCTGAGAATTGCCATGATTTCCCGGGATGATTGTGCATAGACATGCATGCGCGGTCTGAGGTAAATACCATGGGGACAACGGCGAAACGCCTGATTAATCGGCATTGCCGAATGAACACCATATTTCCTGGCTTCATAGCTGGCGGCAGATACCACTCCCCTGGTACCGGGTCTGGCCCCTACAATAACCGGCTTACCACGATAGGATGGATTGTCTCGCTGCTCCACCGAACAAAAAAACGCATCCATATCCACATGAAAGATTGTTCGATGATGTGACATCATTGATAAAAAATCCTTTTTGGATATGGAACAGACACTGCTCAAAAAATATGATAGATGCCGGATATAAAAGCAAAAGCGATCGAAAATTGTCAGGAAATGTATTTAACTTGATGTGTTCTTTATTACTCTCGGCGGTAATAAATTAATTTTAATTCTTTATGAATTCTTTTTTCCATCACACCATACCCCTGTTTCCCGGGAAAGCTTTAAAAAACGATGCGTTTTTTTTATACGGAGCAACCCGGGGATTGCCCTATGTGCACGCCTATTTGCAGGAAACTGTTGAAGTCGTTCACGGACCGTCATGCAAATCGGAAATTGAAATTTTTTCGCGGAGATGCTTTGATGACTGTGTGCCAATAGTCAAGCGCCGCGGAGGAGGGGGAACGGTTGTTTTATCGCCCGGGATGGTAATTATCCTGATTGTCGGGAAAAGAACAAAGGGGCTCTCGATCCGGGATACCTACTCACAGATACATCGTCCGATAATTTCTCTTATAAAGGAAGCGACAGGCCTTGAATTGCAAGAGATGGGGATCAGTGATCTTGCTGTGGACAACAAAAAGATACTCGGCAGTTCCCTGTACCTGACCCAGAACCCCTTTTTCTATTACTACCAATCTTCTCTTTTAGTCGATCCCGATTGCAGCTTAATAGAAAAATATCTTAAACATCCGCCCCGGGAACCGGACTATCGAAAAGGACGGCCCCATCATGATTTTTGTATCTCACTGAAAGATTTGGGCAGTTCACTTGGGTCTGAGGAAATTCTTTCGATTCTCAATAATAAGCTCAGGGATAAAATCGCCTGATTCCAATTCGCGGCACAGTTCTGATTTCCTGAACATTATCAATCAATTTTACCTTTTCAGCTTTCGGCTTTCCCTATCCTGCTTTGAGTATTTCAGAAATCATCTGCGACAACTCGGTAGCTTCAAAGGGTTTTTGAATAAAACCGGAAATTCCTCTGGTGACTATTTTTTGCGTATCTTCTGCAATACTGTAACCGGTTGCTATGATGACTTTAATGGCGGGATCAATTTTCTTGAGTTCTCTGAAACAATCAAAGCCGGCCATTCCGGGCATGATCATGTCGATAATAGCCAAATCGATATCACTGTAGTGTTTTGAATAATATTCAACAGCTTCCCTGCCGTCATTGCATGTGGTGACAGCATATCCCATATCAGAAAGTATTTCTCTGGAAACATCCCGAACAACTTCTTCATCATCAACAACAAGTATTTTTCCCTTTCCTTTTATTATATCTTCGGAACGTTTTTTAATTTCCGCCACTTTTAATGGCCCCTTAACTGCAGGAAAATAGGTTTTGATGCAGGTTCCTTTATTCAGGACCGATTCAACTTCGATATAGCCGTTATGACTCTTCACGCAACCGTACACGCCAGCCAGACCGAGTCCGGTACCTTTTCCCGACTCTTTTGTTGTAAAAAAGGGCTCGAACATCCGTGCCCTGGTTTCTTCATCCATCCCGGCTCCCGTATCACTGATTGTCAGGAACAGATAATTACCCGGTTCCATTCGATACACTTTCCTGTTTGCATGATCTAAATCTATATAAGCATCGTCGGTCCTGACGATCAGGTCGCCCCCCTCCGGCATGGCGTCACGGGAATTAAGACACATATTCAAGACCGCATTCTGGACCTGGGATGGATCTCCTCTGATAACAGGAGATTGAGCATTCAATTCGGTATTTATTACGATCCGTTTATCGATTGTACGACTCAGTAATTTTATGACACTCTCAATAATTTCATGGATATTGATATCCAGTAACTGGTACTTGCCTTTACGGGCAAATGCGAGAAGTTGACTGGTGAGTTCGGCTCCCCGGTCCGAGGCCTGGATTATCGGATCAATATACCGCTGCAACCTTTCATCGCTCTCGCCATATTTCCGCTTAATCAGATTGGCAAAGCCCGAAATTCCCGAGAGCAAATTATTAAAATCGTGAGCCACACCTCCTGCAAGCAGACCTATTGCCTCCATTTTTTTCGAATGACGGTACTGTTCCGCGAGCTTCCTTTTTTCATCCAGCTCTTTTATTTGTGAAGCAAATTTTAAAACAAGTGAGCATTGTACCGAAAAAATCTCATACATTGCGATATTTTCTACTATTGAAGATCTGAAGAGCACAATTGCACCCGCTGGTCGATCCTTATAAATAATGGGGAACGAGACAATCTGCTTTATCTTCTCACTGCCCTGAAATTCGGGGGCAACTTTCTCGCCGAAGAGTTCTTTTACCGAATGATAAATTAAATATTTTTTGCTGTATATTTGCTGTTTCAGTCGCATTCGCTCCGAAAGGAGATATGATTGATTCAGTTGAATCGGCAATTTGTCAATAATGACTCCTGTCGAGCCACCGCTCTTTGACAAGGCGCGCACATGATACTCGGTTCCGGAATCGTTAAACATAGTAATTGCAACAAAAAGTGATTCGGAAATCTCCCGCGCGTAGCTGCAAACACTTTGAAAAAGAGATTCTTCATCACAGGTGCCTGTCAGCCGTTTCAGGCTTAATCCGATTTTTTCCCATCGATCCCGCTCATCAAGCACTTGTTTAATACTGAAAATACGGCCAAATCTTTGTATGCCGTAAAAAGTAAAGGCACAGAACAGGGCGATACTCAGGCATCCAGCCCGCGGTAAATCATGGTAGGCTGAACTGAAGCGGATAATATTTGCAGGAAAAATTATTGCCAGAGAAAATAGCGCGCCACAACCTACGAAAAATGCCTCGGAACGAATTTTCTTCAATGAGTTTATTATAAGCTTCACACCAGGTATCAATGCAACAGCAATAATCATGAGCGCATAGAGTGCAAAGGCCATTCCGGAGTCATAATAATAGTCATAGGTTCCTTTAATGAACGACCGATACATAAAGGATGGATATATCATGGAAATCAGGAAGATACTTGTCGATATGCTTACCAGAACATATTGAACAATTTTTTCCTTTTTATACTTTTTTTCTTTAGAAACCGAAGCGTTATAAACGCTGATCAACATATGAAAGGTAAAGCTGGGGATAAATAACCAAAGCGGAGAAATGACTATTACAAATCTTTTCAGTGATTCCGTCTCGAACCACGGAATCATTACTGCAGCCAGAGAATCTTTTATAGACCAGAGAAGGATTCCGAAAAGAAAAAGCGCAAAAGCTCTGGAGGGCTTTGAATAGTAAAATCTCCGGCTGAGAAAAAGGACAAAAGCACTACTGTACAGTGCAGTAAACACCATAACAAAATAGTAGTAATGAGTGATAAAAATGTCCATAAAAAACCACGGATGTGATAATTTCGCCAAATAAAATCCATTATATTATATCTGTTTACAATTAAAAATGCAAGGGTTTAAATTAAAGAATTTTTACGTGGAATTACTCTGCTTCTCCGACACTTCAAGAGGAACTTTAAAATGCTGCCATGGCTACGCTAAGCCGGATTTTTCATCAATGCGGGCTGGCCGGTAGCCTCGATAACATCACGCCATAACGAGCTTTCCGGATCCACATGTTTTCTCTTTGCCACTGCAATTTTCGTGGGAATATGAACAAAATGGTTATTGACCATGCTGATAAGCATATCGGTTTTGCCGACCATTGCGGCATGAGCGGCATTGTTGCCCAGCCGTGCACAATAAAGCGAATCGCTGGAATTGGCCGGAGCACTTCTGATTATATAGCTCGGATCGATATAGCGCATCGTAATGGGAATATTCTTGTCTTTAAAATGATCTGCTATTTTATTCTTGAGAAAAAGCCCGATATCACCGAGTTTTTTATTTCCCGACACATCGGTTTTCCCCGTATCAGGCATCAGATCGGTCCCGGCGCCTTCCGCAACAAGAATCAGGGCATGCTTCCTCAATTCCAGGCGTCTCTCCAGGTGATGCAAAAGACCATTCCCACCTTCAAGATCAAAAGGAACTTCGGGGATAAGAATGAAGTTGACATCATTAATGGCAAGTGCAGTATATGCGGCGATAAAACCCGATTCCCGTCCCATGACTTTCACGATACTTACGCCGTTTGGTGCATCGTGGGCCTCAACATGGGCTGCCGATACAACCGTTTCTGCGACCGTTACCGCGGTATCAAATCCGAAAGAGCGCTGGATAAAACTGAAATCATTATCGATTGTTTTAGGGATGCCGACCATGGCGATTTTGTACCCCCGCCCCCTGGCTTCCTCAGCAATACTCAGAGCTCCACGTTGAGTGCCGTCACCGCCAATGGTGAATAAAATATTCAGATTCATTCTTTCGATTGAGTCGACAATCTCTGATGTCAGGTCTCCATATCCCCGGGATGATCCCAGGATTGTACCACCCTTTTGATGAATATCTTCTACCAGCGATGGATTCAAATCCATGGGAGGCATTCTGAACTCTGGAAGGAACCCCCGGTAACCGTACCGGATACCCGAAATTCGCCTGACCCCGTAGCGATACCATAAGCACATAACAATGGCCCTGATAACATCATTAAGCCCCGGACATAATCCCCCGCATGTAACAATGCCCGCATTTACTTTTGAGGGATCAAAATAGATATGCTCCCGGGGTCCGGCACGTTCCATGCATTCTTCAGGCTCGAATTCGTATCTTATATTATCCGAATCAACCTCAATATTATAAAGGACACGCATGTTATCGGTAACATAATTGGCAACAAAATCTCCCCTGTGTTTTGAAAGGCTCACCGGTGAAATAATTCGGGGAACACCTATTTTTGATATTGAAAAATCATACTTTTCATCCATGGTGTGCTCCAATCTGCGAGGAAAATGGGCTATATTTCCGATCAACTATGGATTAAAATATATTTTTAAACCATAAGAAAATGATTATGAGCAAATTCTATCGTCGTTTATCCGGAAATTCAAGCATGATTTCAAGAGTAGTGCTTGGTATAGCGCTATTCATTGTGCATTGCGCCCATCAGGTACCACCCTCCGGAGGCGAGCCCGACACCACTCCGCCGAGTATTAAGACCACCTCCCCGGCTTCCGGTTCCGTGAGTCACGCTCCAACTAAGGCGATAACCCTTACCTTTAATGAATGGATCGAACCTAAGAGTGCCGAAAAAAGCATTACGCTGTTTCCTCCTCTTGACGATGGAATTACTGTTAAAGTCAGAGGAAAAAACCTTCAAATAGTGCCGGAAAACACCTTTGCCGAATCAACGACCTATCATATCGAACTCAATAATACCCTGAAAGATCTCCACGGTAACTCACTAGGAACACCATTCCATTTTGTTTTTTCCACCGGCGCAAGCCTGGACAGCGGCAGAATAACAGGATGCGTTATTGATCCCCGGAAAAAAATTCTACAACCCAAAGTCGCCCTGATTCGCTGGAACAGCGATACAATCGCCGACAGCATGCTCTTTGAAAAACCGAGTTATCTGACACAAACCGACAGTACCGGTAATTTCGTATTTGATCACATTTCCGAAGGTCCCTATGTTCTTCTTGCCTATCTCGACCAGAATAACGACAACCGTCTGCAGCCCGGTAAGGAACAGGCCTACGCATCATCCGAAAGAAAAATAAAAATCGGCACCAGGCCTCTGCTTGTAATGCTGTTCCCTGCTGTTTCCGATACCGCGGCGATCCGGGTTAAATCACTGAGCCCTATTTCAGAAATGTACCTCATTGGGACTTTTTCGGATTCTTCAGCTCTTTACAATAAAAAGCTTTTTTCGAAATGGACAATCAGCGCCTACGATAAGTCTGATATGGGATTGACGATCGATACAATTTTATTACTGCACCATTCCAACCGTTTTGTACTCCAGCTCGAAAATCCTATGGAACAAACCGGATACGACTTGATATATCCGCAAACACAATTGCTGCATACACCGGACAATGATTCGCTGCGATTTGATACACTTCGTTTTAACGGCTTTGCTGCAGAAGATACTATGGCTCCAAAAGTCACCTTTTTCGCACCCCGCTCTCCTGCAGATCTTAATCCACGCATTGTTATAGCCGGCTCCGAACCGATCAGGTGCGATTCTGTTGAATGGTTTATCACCGACACCACCGGCGATACAATTTTGGTCAGGTGTGATTCGGGTTATGGTGATACAGTCGTTTTCATACCCCAACGATCACTTGGTTGCAGCCGTGATTACTCATTTTCCATTCCCTGGGAATTCTTTGTCGATCTCGTGGGCAACAAAGCGTCTTTTCCCCATGACACGCTGGAAAACTTAAAAGGAACATTTTCCACGATCGATTGCGACAACCTCTGCATAAGCCTCTCGGGTCAGGGAAAATGTCTTCACCATAATCCGGATCGATGGTGGGTGTTTACATCGTTCAGCAGTAAAAAATCTTATTATGCAAAAGATGAAAACGGCGGTTTTGCCTTCGATTCGCTGCTTGCCGGAGATGGCTCTTTTGCATTTTTTGAGGATTTAAACAGTGATTCGCTCCCGAACCGCGGCCGTCTAACCCCCTGGAGTGCACCCGAACCCTACATTCCCTTTTATGACACGGTTGAAGCTCGTGCCCGGTGGGATATCGAAGGCATCGAAGTACCGGCATGTGATCTCTGTAAGCGCTTTGAGGTGCCGACACAGGGAGAATAATAGAGAATTGGCTATTTTATACTTCTCAAATCGGCGGCGTCGACAACCATAGCGGCCCGTCCGAGCCCCTCGACGGTAAGAACCAGTTTGTGAACATTCTGGATTTTGGCAACGACCCCCGTTACACCGCGTAAGGGACCGCTTTTTATCTGGACAACATCACCGGTCACAAAGGTCTCCACCGGTTCCAAAGGAGCATTTTCTTCCAGACACCGGTAAATCTGCCCCAGTTCTTTGATAAGCCGTTTCTGATGTTTGACTTCGATGATCTTCACCACCCGGCCGGTCTTGAAAATATCCTGCTGAAACCCCGGAGGTGCGGTGTACGAAATATAACCCGGAAACAGAGGAAGCACCGACTTGCGGGGCTTGTTGTTGTCTTTCCGCCGCACTGTTTTTGTGTAAAAGGGAAGGTAATATTCTATATCCCGTTTGATACAATCCACGGCCAGTGCCTTTTCCTGGCGAGGCCTCAGTTTGGCAATCCACCAGGGATCAGTTGCACCGGCAATAGGACGCTCAGGATAACGGGCAGGGGGATTGTCTCCAACTCGTTTCATACTCAGGCTCCATATTGTTTGCGGTAAGCATCGATCTTGTTTTTCATGGTATCATCAACAATTACGGTACCGTTGACTTCTCTTTTATAGAGATGGCCGACGATTTCATCAAGCGTAACAATCGCACAGGCTTTCATGCCAAAGGTCTCGGATATACTCTTTAGTGCAGCCGTACCGTTTGGACCCTTTTCCTGACGGTCGACCGAAACAATCAATCCTGCCGCACTGATCGATGCCGCGCCTGTCAGAAGCGGCATGGTCTCCCTGATCGATGTCCCGGCAGTGGTGACATCTTCGATAATAAGCACCCGGTCGCCGTTCTGAAGTTTATGGCCGACCAACGAACCGCCCTCGCCATGATCCTTGGCTTCCTTGCGGTTAAAACAGAAAGCCACATCATGGCCAAAATTTTTATAGAGCGAAATTGATGCCGTAATTGCCAGGGGAATCCCCTTGTACGCCGGACCAAATACAACATCAAAATCATCCATAACGTTATTTCTGATCGCTTCGGCATAAAAAGAACCCAATTGAGCGATCTGACTGCCGGTCCGGTAATTGCCGGTGTTAATAAAATACGGGGTGTTCCTTCCACTCTTGGTAACAAAATCACCAAAAAGCAAAACACCCGACTGAATCATGAATTCGATGAAGTCCTGTTTGTATTGTTGCATAATAAATTGAATAACCCTCTGGTTTTTGAATGTTGAACTTAATGGAATTTATTCTATTAAGGAGATGTAAAACCGATTGTAATTCCCGGTCAATTCTTTATGAGAATATCGTTTTGACTGGTTTATGCATGTTTGTGAAATGTCATGATAAAAATCCGGATCCTCAGTAAGCCGTTTAATATGAGAAAATATATCGACCTTTTTCCCCGGTTCTATGAACAGTGGATAATCGGGATAATCCTGAAAAAGCTCTCTGTGAGGAGGAATGTCGCTCAAAATTGTTGGAATCCCCATGCTTATAGCTTCAACAGCTGCCAGGGGAAACCCCTCCCATAAGGAAGAGGATATGAAAAAATCCGTTTCGGCAATTACGTTTTTAATATCCAAAACGGGATTTCGAATAAAAACTTTCTTCTTTTCTTCCTGTTCAATGATATTCATTAAATAATCGAACAATTCTCCGGAACCATAGATATTCAATTCCATTTCAACGTCATTTTTTAGAAAATCCATTGATTTAATTAAAAATTCCTGTCCCTTTTGCTTGCTTAAGCTGCCGATGTTCAACAATTTTATTGTTCTTCCTGACGACAAAGCTTTTGGCGCCGGAGTACCGATATCAAAACTGGGAGAATTATATATTGTTACGATTTTTCTCCCTGCATACATCCTGTTTTTAATACAGTTATTTTTTGCGCTTTCAGAAACCGCAATTATTTTTTTTGCGAACAGGGAAGTCGCTAATCCCGTGAGTTTCTCTTTTTTGCCTCTGAAGGGCCTCATGTTATGAATTGTACATGTACTGGTTCGCCGTGCCAAAAAGGCCGCTATTTGAACCGGTAAATCTGTTTTAAGAAGATGGGAGTGTACGATATCGGGTTTATTACTTTTAATATATTTAAAACACTCAAATATCTGAACGAGCAGCGGTTTATTGAGTATATCGAGACAGACTACCTCGATGTTTTCGACATCATACTTTTCTCTCAGCTTTTGTTTGTTTTCGAGTATAATTACCCTGAAGTCGTATCTCTTTTCATTATTGTTTAGATTTCTGCATATATTGAGCAGGAGTGTTTCCGCTCCCCCTATTTCGATATTATTAATGAAATGAAATATTTTTATTTTTCTATCGTGCATCTATTATAGTTACTCCCTACAGGTGTGCCTTGTAATCAACAGATATCCAACACTCTTGTCCAAAATAGAACGCTAATGACGCTAATAAAGCCGGCATCCGCTGATTTGGAAAGCTCTGCATATTCAATGGAGATGGAAAATGCCCTTCACCTTTCTCGAATAACAACATGCCGGCCGAATG
>WJLZ01000164.1 GCA_014728215.1 Chitinivibrionales bacterium | reverse complement strand
TATTATCTCCTTTTCAAAGGGCGATAAGGAAGCCGAGGTAAGCTGCTGCGAAAGAAGACCGACAAGTTCTTCAAGCCGGTTGCTGATATAAAGTTTTAATCCGGGCATAGGCGTTTGTGTTATAAATAAATAGGATATGTGCCGGGGAATTGGCAAGGGAGGGCGGGAGAATGTGTGCCCGGCGCTTCAGCTCCTTCCAAAATCACAAATCTCAACTGATCAACCCTTCCCTTCCTGTTTTTCAGCCCTCTCGCCAAATCAGTCGACATTTTGGCTTTTCTATCGTATACTTATTATTCATATAATATTACATCATCGGTGAAAATGTGTTATTTTCTTTTCCTAGACATTGAATGCGACTATCGGGCTTTAAGGAAAGGAAAAGGGAGATGAGAAAAAGTTTTTATTTTGTATCATTTGCTGTAATTACCCTGTTGACCACCCGGCTTTTCGCGATGTCCTGGTTTTCGTGGAGTAAAAAAGATTACACCGGACAGCGCCGGAATGTGGAGCGCACCTCGACCTATATCGATACGCTCAACCGCGGACAGGAGATCGTCCTCCAAGAGAAGGATTTCAAGAGCATGATATCCACCGGCGGGGCTGCAAAGGGTCAGATTCCTGCTGGTAAAAAGGAGATCCCCAACGGATTCCGGGTACAGTGCTTTGCCTCAAATCAGATCGATCGTGCCCGGACGGAAAAAAAGAAGCTGGAAATCAAACTCAATAAGCCGGTATATATCGCCTTTCAGGATCCCTACTATAAACTACTGGTTGGTGATTTTACCAGCCGAAATCAGGCAGAGCTTATCCTGGCCGACCTGAAAAACCTGGGATATGACGATGCCTGGATTGTTCGCTCCAAAGTGTTTGTTACGCAGTAAGGAGGCCCATGGCCGGAATTCCAGGTGGTACTGCCGCCAAGGTTCGATTCCAAAAAGGAGAGCTGCTGTTCAAACAGGGCGATCCATCCCGCGATCTCTATGTGATTCAACAAGGTTCCGTGCGCATATTCAAAACCGAAGGGGATGTTGCTGTTGATCTGGCAACGGTGGGTGCGGGTGAAGTTGTTGGTGAAGTCGCTGCTATCGACGGCGGCGTGCGGAGTGCATCGGTGATTGCCGAAGAAGAGACTGAAGCGCTTGTTATTGCTGCAGACAATTTTGTTGCAACCCTCAACGGCGTTCCCGAGTGGTTTCAGAAAATCGCCCGTATTCTTGTCCAGCGCCTTCGTGAGGTTGATGAAAAAATCGATAACAGCATGTACGGTGATAAAACACGCCAGGTTGCGCTGCTTGTTGCGATGATGACCGATACCGGCATGTGTACGCCCTCGGAATCGGGCCGGCAACTCAGTTTGAAATTCGTGGAGAATGAAATCATGGATATCCTTGGCCTGAATCCCTCGGATGTTCTGGAATTGCTGACAAAGCTCTCCGGAAAGGAGCTTCTTATACTGGAAAAGAGCAAGATTGTCATATCCGACGTGACACGGCTCGAACAGTATGGCAATACGCTGTTTGAAAAATCCGAATCATCACCGGTAACATAATTTGTACCCCATACGTAGTTATAGGTAGAGGAGATCATGGAAAACTGCCTGAAACAATCACTCTCTACCGCGCGTCTGTTTGTCATAACGTTTGGTTTTTTGACGGTTATGGCTCAGGATGGTGAAATTACGGCGCCTCCGAAACCCCCGGCTCCTGAGGCTGAGGTTAGTCGGGCCGGTAGTAACAAGCTTCTTGCAGCTATCTGGTCATGCGATGCCCGTGCTGCCGAAGAACTCCTCTTTATTGATAATGTCCCTCCGGTAAAAGATACGACCGGTACCACGCTCCTCATGGCCGTATCGTCGATCGGCTGCTATTCCATTGCCGAAATGCTTCTTGAGTGGGGTGTCGATCCAGATGAGCAGAACGACAGAGGAGAGACCGCACTCATGCTCGCCGCGGCGCAGGGTGAGGTTGAACTGGTGGAATTGCTTCTGGATGAAAGCGCCGATGTTTTTTTAGTAGATACCTCGGGTGAAAGTGCGCTCGCCAAAGCCTTAATAAACAAACGGGACCGGGTTGCGATGCTGCTGATCCGGTACAGTGGTGATGTCAATGCGGTCGATTCCCGGAATAGGCCGTTGATTTTTCATGCCCTTACCATGAACCGCCCGGAAGTCCTCAAGGTCATGCTCGAAGCCGGTGCGTGGCCGGATGAGCAGGACGGTATGGGGAGAACGCCCCTGATCAAAACAGTTATCCGCCGCCGGCTCGACCTGACCGGAATCCTGGTAGAATGGGGCGCTGATCTCAACGTTACCGACAACACCGGACGGTCGGCCCTTCATTACGCAGTCCAGCAGGGGAAAACATCAATTGTCAAACTGCTGATCGAATCGGGCGCCGATGTTGATATCGAAGACCGCCGTGGACGGACCCCGCTTCAGATAGCCATGACCATGCGGCGGCGGGAGATCGAAAAACTGCTCCTGAAAAAGACCGCCGACGGCTACACGAAACTCATGGCCGCTGCCCGGAACGGAAACCTTGCAACAGTTAGGGAAATCCTGACCCGGGGTGTTAACGATATCGAAAAGACCAACCGGTATGGAAGTACCCCTTTGATTATTGCGGCATCAAAAGGACATACCGCAATTGTCCAGGAACTGCTCTTCTATGGCGCCAACGTGCATGCATCAAATAACGTCCTCGGCACCGCACTGCTCTACGCGGCATCCATGGGATACACCCAGGTCGTCCGCCTGCTTCTCGATGCCGGCGCCGATCCTAATGCACTCAGTCCCCAGGGGCGGACCGCACTCTGGTATGCCCGCCGACGGGGAAAAGGATACGTCGTCAAGATGCTGATTGAGGCGGGAGGAAGTGAATGAGAGAGAACCCCCCTGAACTGAAGTTCAGGCCACACAACTGTAATATGTAACCAATCTAAATCTATACTGTAATATGCAACCAATGTAAGTCTATTGTTAAAAAAAACAATCTGTGCCCCCCAAGTGTGGGGGGCGGGCGGAGCCCTGGGGGTTGGGCTATCAGGAAAAGCATTTACCTAGCTGGGTTCAAGGGGCGCCCAGCCCCTTCCAAAATCATAAATCTTTCGAGTTTTAACTTTTACCCTAGGATTTAACCATGCCCAATGAAACCCAAAAAGAGAGACTCCCGATCGTGGAGGCATTGACAAGTAAGGGGAATATATTTCTTCTTGTGCTTGGTACTGTTTTCTTTATTGATTTTCTCACCGGAAGTTCGGGAATGCTGTGGGTTGTCGATATGATGGCCCGATTGTGGGGTATCGATCCGTCGAGCGGGCAAAAGTTCAGGATAATCACACCCTTCGG
>WJLZ01000163.1 GCA_014728215.1 Chitinivibrionales bacterium | reverse complement strand
GCACAGGGCTGAGATGTTTATATGATGGGAAATACGACATCTTCTGAGTTAATTGTGTAATCCCTTATTCGTCGGTAAGATCATCAAGAGTAATGAAATCTTCTTCCGATCCAAAGTCTTTTGCTTTTTTGGGAATGTTGTCGAAACCGAATTCATGGGGACTTTCCGAAAGAATCATCATGGCAATAACACGGGGGATATACTCGTTGGTTTCCTCAGCCAGTACTCCCATGCGGTAAATATACCAGAAATCTCTGTTTCTCATGGGATCATCGATTTTCATTAAAGCCCGCATGATACGACCTTCACCGGCATTATAAGCGGCCATGGCGAGCATGACCGAGCTTTTACCGCCGAAAATGGAGATCAGATCTTTAAAATATTCACTGGCGGCATGGGTGGCTTTTTCCGGCTCCAACCGCTCATCAACGGTATTATCGACCCGCAGGCCATAACGGCGGGCGGTCGCAGGCATAAATTGCCATAAACCCCTGGCGCCGGCATGACTCAATGCCCGTGGATTGAATCCGCTTTCCAGCATCGAGATATATGCAAGCTCGGGAGGAAGGTTTTTTTCTTTAAATATCCTTATAATCATAGGAAAGTATTTATCCCGCCGTTTGATATACCGGGTCACCGTGCGTTTCATCCTTCCCGAGTAAATGTCGACATGGTACCTTACCCGTTCAACCATTGTTTCGGGAATATGATAGTCGGTTTCCCCGAATCGTTTAAAAATTTCATCAATTTTTTGCTCGATGGGATCATCATAGAACTTCCCGAAATCATCTTCCTTAATCTGTGTTTTAACACTCGAGAGCTGCCCTTTGGTCTTTTCCAGTTTGTCGATAAGTGCCTTGAGTTCTTCCTTGTTCTGATCGGGATCCGCTCTGGCTTCGGCAATACTGTTTTCGATATTATCCAGCATTTCTTCCAGTGTCAAGCCGCGCTGAAGCAAGTTTTTATATTGATATGCACGAATCGTGAAGTAGGTGATAGCAATAATGGAAACAAATATAACTATACCCAGGATAACCACCCATTGGCGATGAGTTTTCCTGGTGGCGTGATAGGAGGTGGTCAACAAATGGGTCTGTGTTTCGCCGAGATTACCGCGTTCGAGAATCCGTTCGAGACGAGAACCATTTTTCATAAGCCGCTGCATGTCCTTGTAATCCATGTTTTTCTGGACAAGCTTCTTTTCAAACTCGATCGTTTTTGAACCCCGGGGCAAACAATCGCCCGAGGAATCATCCTCCTTAAATGCGTCCTTGCCTTCCCGTGATG
This sequence comes from Chitinivibrionales bacterium, assembly GCA_014728215.1. NCBI lineage: Bacteria > Pseudomonadati > Fibrobacterota > Chitinivibrionia > Chitinivibrionales > Chitinivibrionales bacterium. The sequence continues at coordinate 6,280 of WJLZ01000163.1, read as the reverse complement.
TCGAATCGGAAGTGGGAGGGAACCGTGTCTCATGATGAACATCCTCGGCTGTGCGCTCGGCGGTTGAAGGTTTGGGAAAGTCGTCTTCGCTGCCGGGAAGACGATAGGTTAAATCGGGTTCGGTTTCAGATTGCTGTAATTTGAGCCGGGGGCCCATTTTCCCGAATCCGACAACATCACCTGGATTGAGCGCGGTTTCGGAAATTTGTTCCTCGTTGACAAAGGTGCCGTTTGAACTTTCGAGGTCTTGAATCATTATCCGGTCGCCGGTTTTATATAAAATGGCATGATGGCCGGAAACGCGTTTCTCCGAAGCATGCATGGGTATGGCGTTCTGGGTGCTTCGACCAATACTCACTGCTCCATCGGCAAGAATGAACTTCCGTCCCTTTTCAACTCCCCTGGTGATTTCAAGATAATGACAGCTCATAACAACAGCAAATCTACTTAACGCCGGTATCGTTTGATAAGATCGTTAAAAACAGTGTGACTATTTTCGGGCATTATTTTTCTGAATATCTTTTCGAGATCCTTTTGCATTGCAGCAGCCGATGGATATCGATTATCGGGATTTACTGCAATCGATTTATTGATAATATCCACGAGTTCTTTGGGAAGGATTGTGGATGGTTTCAACGGTTTTATTTTTCCCGTTGCCTTAGCATTGAGCAAAACGGTCACTTCAGTCTGGGGCAGCGCGCGTCGGCCGGTAATTAATTCGTAGAGGGTCACTCCCAGCGCATAGATATCCGAACGGGGGGTTATGGATTCACCCTCAATCTGTTCCGGTGAAAGGTAGGGGAGCGTCCCCACAATAGCGTTGCTGTCGACCGTATGGAGGCTGACTTCGGCGGGTCGGGCTATGCCGAAATCGGTCAGTTTGACACTCCCGTTTTTTCCGAGCATAATATTTGCCGGTTTGAGGTCACGATGGATTACTCCGTTATAATTTTTCCCATAGATTGTGACCGAATAGCGGTGCGCATACTCGAGTGCCCTGCAAACAATGATACCGACAGCAAGGGCTTGTGGTACGTTCAGGACGGTACATTTTTCGAGAATTTCATCCATTGAGGCGCCGTTGATATATTCCATTTCGAGGCAGGGAAGGCCGTGCCATTCGGCAACGCTGTAGCACTGAACAATGTTTGGGTGATTAAGGTCTGCCAGAATACGTGCCTCGGTTTCGAACCGTTCTTTGATTTTAGGCGATTGATCGGGTTTGAGCACTTTAACGGCCCGGTATACTTCCAGACGCGGGTTCCACACAAGATAGACATCCGCCATCCCCCCGCTTCCCAGCGGCTTGACAATCTGGCCGTTACAAAGCTCGCGAAGGGCTGTCACCACGTTTCCTTCTGCGGTCTGTGGCATTTGCCCGGAATCGCTTTCAATCATGGTCGATTCTACTTTTCCGCCGTCGGGGCTCTCGATGGTTTTGCCGATTTCATCACGAACAAAAATAGCCGTGGGAAGGGAGGGGATTTCTCCAAGAAAATCGCCGTCTCCGGGCGGCGGAAGTTTAGCTCCGGCAACTCTGTCTTCAGACTCAAAATCCAGAGTACGGTATTCGATCAGGCCCGAATCGGTTTTTTGAAGTGCAAGCCAGAGCAGCGAGAAAATCCAGGCATAGAAATGGGGAGCAGGATTCCAGAAGTAATGGGCGTACTTAAAAAGGAGAACTCCCAAACCGACACTGAAAGCAACCGCTCCAAGGCTGATAAGCACCGAAAAGAGCTTTTTATCGTGTGGTATCAGAATGGCGAGTCCGGGAAAAAGTATAAACAATAAGGCCAGGTTGAGAAGGGCAAGGGGACCGTTTTCCCGACGGATCCAGGAGTTTTCAAGTAAATCGAGTGCACTGGTAGCCCAGATTTCTACACCGGGGAATCTACTACCGACGGGAGTAATAAAAAAATCCGGCGCCGCTGCAGGATCGGTCATGCCGACAAAAACAATTTTTCCCTTGAATACCGAGGGGGCTATAGTGCCGTTGAGAATATCTGCAGCAGAAACGGTCTTTATTGTTCCCGACCGCCCCCGGAAATTGAGCAGCAAACTTCCGGCATGGGAACTGAGGGGCACTTTCTTCTCACCAAGAATTACTTGAGGTTTACCGTCGAGAATAAATTCCTCCGGCTTGAGGCTCAGGTAGGATGCAACTGCTGCAAGGCCGAATGAAGGAAAGTACTCGTTACCGATTTTTAATACATGAATTATCTCACTGAGACGTTGGGTCGCTTTCCGCGTGGAAACATTGAGATAACCGGTTCTGTCGGCATGTTGCAGGAATATGGAGTCCGGCATGTCAACCGATTCGGCGTGATAAAAAAGCGTTCGGTTCATATTTTCCCTGTTGGAAAGTTTTAAAAATGCGTGCGGCGCGATTCCCCGGGGCGCCGCGGGCATACCATCGCTCCGGTCGTCGGTTATTTTTCCAACTCGAAAGGGCAAAACAAGGTCCGAAATACCTGAAAAAACGGAAACGAGACTGTCGTTGCCCGGGGAATCCGGGCGGTGGGGAAAAAGAAAGTCCGGTGCTATTACGGCGGGATCACCCGATGCCACCCGGTTGAAAAGCGATGCCAGTGTTGCCCGTGGCCAGGGCCAGCCACCGATACGTCCGATACTCTCCTGATCAACGCCGACAATTATCACAGAATCCGACGCATTGCGGGGAGTGAACATAAAATTGATACTATAGAGGATATCCTGAACTCCCAGCAGAGGACTGATCATAACGATTCCCAGCAGAGTAATGGTCAGGGCGCCAAGGACAAGGATCCGTTTTAAATTCATCAGCTAAATCTCCATAAACATCTTTGCAATCCGTTTATCCCGCTTTTCATTCCACTGTTCCCAATCGTCATCAGAGGCGCGCGAAAACGATTCCGGCTTGCCGGGGTGACCCTCTTTGTCAATGTCGATTTTTTGCATCGATCTGATAATCTGCGACCATTCCGACAACGAGACTTCATGGGGAGCGGAAACCTCCTCGGGCCCGGAAACTTCATGAAACCCTTCGGTCGGTGAAAGTGCTGCCGTTTTCGGATTGTTCTTAACCGAAACCTCACCATCATAAACCTTGACTTCGGCCGACGAATCGTTGTCCACAGTAGCCTGGTACACCGTACCGTGCACTCCGGCTATTGCCGTGGGAAGTTCGAGCTGAAATCGTGAAATTTTATCTTTGAATTTTTTTACCTTTGTCCAAACACTTCCTATAGTGAAATTCATCTCGGTTGTTCCTTTATTCTTTTTCTTATCCCGGATCGTCCCGAGCGTGGTCCGGGTGTTTTCTTTAATCCGGACAACCGATTCTTTGTTGATGATCATTTCTACTCTTCCATTTGACGCCGTCTCTATGATAGCTCCGGGATTAACAATGGTATTTGAGGTAAGTTTTTCTTTGTGAGATCCGGAAATTAATCGAGCATCACCTTCAACATAGGTCACCACGGCCTGGGTAATGGAAACTTTTTTTTCGAACAGGGGGGAAGGAGATTTCTTTGCCTGGGGTTTATAGTCGGGGTTCGCGAATTTCAATTTCTGTCCGACATGAATAAGATTGATGTTTTGTACTGAGGGATTGATTTCCTTAAAGGCATTTCCCATCTCTGAGCTGTAGTGGCCGTAGTAATCGATACAGAGAAGGCTGACCGTTTCCCCTTTGGCTACAGTGTGGGTTATAAACTCCTGCCCGGGGTTCGATGAAACCGCGGCAGTGAACAGGATTCCTCCGGCAAGGAGTGTTGCTGCAAACATGCACTTTACAGATAATTTCATGGGATCACCTTTTGAAATCAGTGAGCTATAAACTAGAATTCAATATGATATAATATAATCCTCTCGAAAATCAAAAGGAATGATAATATAACATTTTGAGGCATCGGATGTGTTACCGAACCGCAAAATCGGCCGGGGATATAAAGAGAGAGGGTGGAAAGGGAGGCAAAGTCCCCGGTCTCTGCCTGGTGAATAGGTTTTTTTCCCCGGAAAAGGTGATTTCCCCGGGCTTTTATTCCTTTTCCTCTTCAAGGGCCTCGAGTTTTTCCATTTCTTCTTTCACCTTTTCGATTTCCTTTTGAATTTCAAGGTCTTTTTTCAGGGCCTTTTCTTCAGCTTTTACCGCCTCGAGCTGTTCGGTCAGCTTCTCGGCAAAGGCCAGGGTATATTCGATATCCTGTCTGATATCATCGAGGGAACGGGCAAAGAATGCTCGACGGGCATATTCATCGTTATAGACCAGGAAATTGTCGATTTGTTCTTTTATTATTTTTTGTTCTGCATGAAGGCTGTCGGTCATTTGCATAACGATTTCGGTGGGTCGTGCCAGAGAAAGCTCTTTGGCAGTGGATGCTACGTTTTCGTACGAAATGCGACTGCTTTGATATTTTCGTTCCAAAAAAACGAGCGAATCCTGCGAGGGAGGTTCGAGCCCCTGAATCATTGCTCGGGCATCCTGTAAAATTGCTAAAGCAACAGGGTATTCTTTTTTCATGATATGACCGTATGCTTTCAGCAAGCCGCCTTCAGCCTGAACAATCGGTTTTTTCGAAATACCCCGGAGTTTTTCCCCGGCTTTCAGGCAATCAATCCATTGCCGCGCTTTAACCGCAGACCATCCCATCCCTAAAAGTGCATCTTCATAGTAATAGCTGTTCTGAGGAACTTTCCTGAGAGCTGAGACCGCTTTTGAAAGCGATAATTCTTCATAAAAGAGATATCCCAGAAAAACATAGGTGCGATTTATAATTTCCCTTTCATCATCCGTTTTTATTTCAGCTTCAAGTATCTCGGCAAAGGCATCCATTGCCCGTTCGGTTTCTTTTCTGAAAATATGGGCAATGCCAAGGGAGTGACGAGAATACACATAATCGGGATGGCCCGGTGGTACAATAGAAAAAAGCCTGACTGCTTCATGAAAATTGTTTTCTTTCATTGCAGTTTCGGCCATCATGTAATAGGCATGAAATTTCAGTGAATCGGGAACATCGATCCTGTTCATGATAATGAAAAGATCTTTGACTTTGTCTTTTTCGCCGTTACGGTAGGCAATCCGCATGAGTCCAAGATTGGCATGATGTACGACTTCGCTTTTCGGATAAGATTCAACCGTTGATGAATATCCGGATTCCGCGGCTCCGCGCATATCAAGTTCTTCCCGGCAACTGTTATAATAAAAATTGACCCAGTCATTCTTAAAGAAATCAGGGAACCGGGCAAGTATCCGGCCGAAAATGAAAAAGGCGTTCCAGTATTTGCCCATTGAGTAGAGGGTTCGTGCTTTATTGTATAAATCGTTCGGGGTCGTATCGAGCATTCGTGACATGCGGCGTGCATACACTTCTTCCCGGTGAGGGCCGATTTCGGCACGTGCATACACCGTATGGCTGGAAGCCCGATCACCTTCAGTTTTGAGGTTATACTGATAAATGACCGCCAAGTCCCGTCCATTGTTCATGCCGGGCATATTAACTCCGCCGGAAAGCCCCCAGAAATCGAGGGCATTCTCATTGAAACCCATCTGATAATAAAGCTTGAACATGCGAAGAATCCAGAGTCCTAACCGCCATGAGAGCCCCCATTCAAGTTTTTTTGCGGTTTCGATCCAGCTTTCCGAATTGGAATTGAACTTTCGGAACTCCTTTGTATTGGCAAAAAAGTCTTTAAGATCGAAATCGATACCACTTTCGACCCTGTTTTCCCAGAAGCTTGACAAGAAACTAAGCTTAATGTCGCGGGAGTACTGGCCTTCGTTGCCGAATTTGGGGACAAACGATTCATTCATTGAAGGGGCTATAAGGTTGACGGTAGAGAGTCCGGCGATATGATTCCCGAGCAGGGGGTGGCGCATGATCCGGTAGCTGACTCCAAGGTCGAGACCGAAACCCATGACCGGGTCTCCGAAATTGCTCTGGGAGGCAATGTTAAAATTGGCTCCCACAGTGAGTTTTTGCCATGGGTTATAGGCGTAGGAGAGCATTATGAAAGCGTTGGTATTTTTCTCCGACGACCCGCTGGGGATAATCCGTCCCTGGTTATCGTACGTTCCCTGTTCGACAGTGCCGTCACTCTCTCCGACCCAGTTGATACCGACCGATTGATACAGGCCGATCGGGACTGTAATGCCCAGCTCCCAGAGAGTAAAGGATCGTTGAAGCACCGGCGCAACCGCCCCCCGAACAGAAAAATAATCTTCTTCAATAAGAAAAGCCGCGTTTGTTAAGGGCGAATATGATGAGTGAATGTCGCGCCATCGCTGGGTAAGAAGGTATTC
>WJLZ01000162.1 GCA_014728215.1 Chitinivibrionales bacterium | reverse complement strand
ACGCTGATCATGCTGATATTCGCTGGTCAGAAAACTAAAAATTAAAAAAATACAGCGATAATCAGCCAAATTAGCGTCATCGGCGTTCAACAATCAAAATAATTGTATAACGTAAACTTCGATTCAATTACGATAAAAAAAATATCGGGCTATATTGACTGCAATGTCAGTTATTTTCGATATTTCAATTTATTTTGGACAGTACTGATAAAATGAACTATTTTAACTAATAGTAGTCACCATCGAATTATCAGCCCTGTTAAAAGGATTGGGCGGAAACATGGAAGTTGATCCGATAATCACTAATTTATATCGTCTGAGGTTTCGTCAGATACTCGCTGACCGGGCACGACGGCAGGCAGCTAATAATGCCCGTCCCGACGTTCTGTTTACCGATCTGTATATATCACGAAACCCCAACACTGAAACGCCCCCGGCACCACAGGGAATAGGCGAATACAAACATGCCGTTACTGATGAACCCCGGAAAGAACAACCTGACGATACTCGCAATCTGGTGCAGCCAACTGCAGAAAAACAGGATACCTGGTATCCTGACTCTGCGTTCAAATACATTGTTGGAAGTGGTATCGGACCGTCCCTGACTATTCGACAGCAGATGGAATCAAAAGTGCGCACGCTCAAACGAAAAGGAGAGCCGTGTCCGCATACTACCCCAAAAGGCGCCTGTTCGGCACTTTTCATACGATGTGGAGACCGGGAACAGTATGCTGTGGGTGAAGATGTCAAGCAGCGGAAGCTTCCTCACCAATGCAGATATCGCCCGGAAAAACGAGGTGATTATATACTTATTGTCGATGATGATCGGGCGGTACGGGATTTTTGCAAAAACTCATTTGAGCTCTTTTTCCATTACCAGGGCGATAAAATCGAAACCGTCGATAACGGCTACAAAGCATTAGACACACTCAGTCTCTTCAAAATAGCAGATAAACAATGCGGGCTTGTCGTGGTTGATGTTGACATGCCGGGAACCAACGGTTACGAGCTTGTGAATGAACTCTACGACCGCAATCTTAATGTCGAAATTCTGCTCATGAAAGAGCTTGATGAGCATATCCCCAAACCAGCGGATTATGCCGGTGACCGGGAGATTATTCCTCAAAAAAAATTCGTCAGAAAAGTCCTTCAGAAGCCATTTCACTCGTTGGCTTTTGTCGATTCCATCAAAGAGATGGAGCTGGATGTTTTCGATGAATAAAGACTAAAGAACCAGTCATTCCCTTAAAAATGCCTGTTTTTTTCTGCAAATCTTGATATATTGGGTTATATCTTGTATTTTAGAGCCACATATACTGGGGTATCGTCCAATGGCAGGACTCCAGATTCTGGCTCTGGCTATCGAGGTTCGAATCCTTGTACCCCAGCTTAATAAATTTCAAATCACAAATGGCAAGTCTCAAATAATAATTTATCCGGACTTCTTTTTGTGATTTTGGCTTTGAGATTTAGAATTTCCATTCGGCGCTATCGTCTAGTGGTTAGGACTCAGGATTCTCATTCCTGCAACCGGGGTTCGACTCCCCGTAGCGCTATAGAAAAAGGTCCCTTGTGTCGGAAAGGGACCTTTTTTAATTTCTCAACAATCGATGGAACGATAGGGACCAAATTAAAACAGGAATAGGACCGCCGGTAAAAAGCAGCGAATTTAATCCTGCAGAATACCTACCACACCATCGTCTTCAATAATGAAAACTTTTTTGCCGCCCTTTGTATAGACCCAGTTTTCTTGTGTTGCCCATGGCTGATGGACAATTTCGATCTTTTTAGGTTCTCCGAGAAGGAACTTGACCGTTTCTTTTTGCATACCGACTTCAAAACGGCCGTCATAGATGCAGGATTTGTCAAGTTCCGGAAGGTCGGGATTTGCTTTTATGTAGGAATCAATTGCAGCCATATCAGGTTTGACCATCTGTTTAGAACTCGAACAACCGATAGCTATAACCAGAATAGCAAGAGCGAGACTAAGAGCCCTTCGTATCATTTTCGAACTCCTCTTCTTTTGAATAAATCTTAACAAGCTTATCCAGCCCAACAACTTCAAGCACATCACGTACATATTCGTTGGGTTCGATAAGCACAAAATTCTTCCCTTTTTTCTTGAGTGCGTTGTGGCAATAGATTAGAACGTTCAGGGCACCACTATCAAGGTAAGTTACCTGACCGAGGTTAAGAGCAATGTGAGAAACGTTTTTTTCAAGAAGCGTATTAATATACGATTTCAGCACAATTGAATCCTTTAAGCGGTCAATCTTGCCGACCACATCAATGATATGATAATCGTTTAATTCTCTTCCACCAATATCCATTAATGCACAACCCCTTTATTTATAATGTGCCACTTAAATTAATATAATTAAGAAGTGATAAAAAAGGAAAGTATAGGGCAATAATTTAGGGCACATATACTTGATCCTGTCCTTGTTTTATCCCCCGTTTCAACATGTTATCGAGTCGTTTCATAAATTCTACCGATTTATCTTCCGGAGCGCATTGCCCTACCGACGCGGTTACTTTAACCTTTCCTGTTATACTGGCTATTCGACTGGACCGGTCCTGGATATCCTTGCATAATCGGTCTGCCAACTCCTGTGCCTCCCGTTTATTGGTGTTGGGCAATATGACAACAAATTTTTCTTCAGAATACCGGGCAAGAATATCGACGGTCCTGATAGTCTTTTTTATAATTTTCACAAGAGAACTTAATGCATTATTGCTTGCATCAGGAATGACCTCATTGAAATTATCGATATTCAGCAGGATTGCCGAAAGGGCATGCCTATACCGTCGTGCCCGGCGAAGTTCTTCCTTGAGTTTTTCGAGATAAAAACCCGGAGATGAAATCTGTTCAACAAACTGGTCTTTGTCATGACCATTGCCGCGATGAAAGGGGGATACGCTTTCGGGAGATTCCTTTGTCCGCTGAATCATGTCAAAATAATCGACTGCCGCTGTTTGAATGTTTATGGTTCTCTCGAGTCTTGATTCGATAACGGATTTATGACGAATAATTTTGCGCCATTTCTCACGGGCAATATCCTCGGGCATTTTTTTGCCGCAAATCCGTTGCAAAAGAAAAGAAAAGGGGGTTATTACCGGGCGGGAAGAATCTGCGAGCAGTTTTTTTATGCGCTTAAGTGATAATTGGTCGCTTTTGGCCAGAGGCTCCTCGATCAGTTCCTGATATCCGTTAAAATCTAAGTTGCTATTCTGCTGGTGATTCATTGTTTTCCTATAACACTCCCTGCTTATTTGCAGTAAAAACAAGCTTCAAAATTCCTGTTCGAATGCACCGATTTCTACTGCCTAAACTAATTAATTTCTCAAGGAGATTCAATAGTTTGGTCTATTCTTGTTGTTTTCACTTAAAAAAACGATAACCCGAACAACAAAAAATGCCCAAAAGCGTTACATAATTACTTGCACTCCTTAATATACTTCGTGTAATTTATTTTCTATTGAATACATCAGGTTCTGCCGGGAGGATACCTATTATGTCGTTATTACAAATAAAATGTCCTATGTGTAAGGGGTCTCTCTGGATTGATCCCGCGAATGGGAAAGTTGTAGATCATCAATCGGCCGATCATAAAAAAGCCGACTTTAACGAATTTTTGAAAAGTAACCAGAAAGGAAAAGACTGGGAAGATAAACTGAAGAAAGCCAAAGACGAGGATGCACGAAAAAAAGCAGAATGGGAAGAAAAATTCAAAAAGGCCAAAGAATCACCCGATGACCTGAAAGACGATTACCGGTCTCCATTTCAGTGGGAGTGAACAGAATTATTCACCCGTGTCTTGCTTGCATTGGTTAAGTCAATTTCAGGAATTAAAAATGTAATCACCCTTTTTCGGTACTATAAAGGAGGACTCTTTTGAACAAACTCATACAATCTATATCTTTTCTAATGTTAGGAGTGGTAATGACACAATCTGCTGAAGCCGCTAATCCGCAGGTAAAAATGGAGACGAGTACGGGGACGATTATTATTGAACTCGATGCCGCAGCTGCACCCAAAACGGTGGAAAACTTCATTTCCTATGTTAATGATGCATTCTACGATGGGACAATTTTTCACCGGGTGATCCCCGGATTCATGATCCAGGGCGGCGGTTTTACACCGGCGATGAAGAAAAAACAGACAAAAGCACCTGTTCAAAATGAAGCTGATAATGGTCTATCGAACAAACGAGGCACCATTGTAATGGCCCGAACCAACGATCCCCATTCAGCCACTGCTCAATTTTTCATTAATACTGTTGACAATGAAAATCTCGATTTCAGATCAAAAGATGTTCGGGGATGGGGGTATTGCGTATTCGGCAAAGTAATTGACGGCATGGATACAGTTGATACCATTGAGAATGTAAAAACCGGTAGGAAAGGACCTTACCGGAATGTTCCGGTCGAACCGGTTGTTATCGAAAAAGTAACCCTTATCGAAAAAAGCAGCGAAAAATAATAATCTCAACCGATACCCATTCCGGTGTATTATCAGGAGGTACAATGAAACTCATAATGTTACTTTTACTAAGCATTGCATTCATCGGATGTTCTCAAAAGGACTCGGCACAAGCGGGAGAAACAGACGAGCAGAAAACTTCGGCACAATCCCGGAAGGTATCACAGGCTGAAAAGTCGATAGCCGGCAAGGATACCGTAACCACGGAATCCGGACTTAAATATATCGTTACCAAAGAAGGCTCAGGGACAAAGCCGGAAAAAGGAACACGGATCAGTGCCCACTATACCGGCTACCTTCTTAACGGCAAAAAATTCGATTCTTCAGTTGACCGTGGCACGCCGTTCATGTTCAATGTCGGCAGAGGCATGGTTATCAAGGGCTGGGATGAAGCCTTTCTGGATATGAAAAAAGGCGAAGCGCGCCGGATGATTATTCCTCCTGAGCTCGGCTACGGTGAACGTGGAGCAGGCGGAGTTATTCCTCCCAATGCCACACTGGTATTTGATGTCGAATTGGTTGATTTCTGATATACTCCTTATTCCCGGCATTTGCGGATTAAAAAATGCCGGGCTTCACGTTCCTAATTTCTCATGTCAAGTAAGAAGCTTCTGTTTTTTGCCGGCAAGGAGTCCGGCAATCCGTATTGCTGAAAGCAGGCTCTTTTCGGAGGCGATGCCTTTTCCGGCGATATCGAATGCAGTACCATGCCCCACCGATGTTCGAATAATCGGTAATCCGATAGTAATATTCACGCCTTCATCGAAATTGCGCGACTTCAACGCAACAAATCCATGGTCGTGCAGCATCGCAACAACACCATCGAATTCACCTTTAAAAGCACGCATAAAAACCGTATCCGGAGGATAAGGGCCGGTGACATTGATCGTGCGAGAGGAGGCCTCTTCGACCGCAGGAATAATATACCGGATCTCTTCATCACCAAAAAGTCCCCCCTCGCCAGCGTGGGGATTAAGTCCGCCTACGGCAATACGCGGGGATTCTACTCCAATATTTTTCAAAAATTTATCAAGTAACACAATAGTATTAAAAACCCGTTCCCAGGAAATCAGCTCAATCGCCCTGCGCAACGAAACGTGTGTTGTAACATGCACAACAGCGATATCATCCAGCATAAAAAGCATCGAATATTTTTTAGTCCTGGTTTCGGAAGCAAATATCTCGGTGTGCCCGGGAAAATTAATTCCTGCGTCTTTCAACGAAGCTTTATTAATTGGATTGGTTACTACAGCATCGATCGTACCACTTTTTGCAAGCTCTATTGCTTTGAGAATATAGGCATAGGATGCTTTCCCGCAGCGAGCAGACGCCTTCCCTGTCTCAAAATCTTCTATAGAGATCTGTTTCATGTCCAATACATTTACTTTTCCCACAATTATCCCGGCGGGTGATTCAATGCAATTGAAATCTATATCGATTTCCAGTTTTTTCGCCGCTTCCTCCAAAACCGTGAGATCACCGATAATAAACAGACGGGTATCCAGGGTATGGTTTCTTAAGATAAGCGCTTTTAAAGCGATTTCGGGACCAATCCCTGCCGGATCTCCAAGGGTGATTGCAATCGTGTTATATGTTTTTTGCATTAGTTTTACCTGTATACATTTCAAAAACCGTCAACAATATAATTTTCAGCAGCCTTTGTACAAAGTAGCCGTAGCAATATGAAGGTGGTTTTTATGAGGAAATCTGATCCAGGAGGAATTAAGCGCTTGAGTCAAAAAGACGATACAAATCACATATTTTCTTTATTTTCAATGCGTTATACAATATTCTATTTAATAAATTTAAATATAAACCTGCAAAATATTTTTACCGATATATTAAATATGAATGAGCGGAAAAGAGAATTAATCAAACGTGCGCGGGAACAATACCAGGATATATTCCCCTGTACTACAAGATCCAACCTGGATGACTGCTTCACAGTAGAGAACGACAGAATTCTCTTCTGGTTCAATACCCTCGATGCCTCCACACATATTTTAACGGCAGAATTTTAACAGCCCCCGATCCTCTTCCGCACTAATGGAATCGAAGCTGAAATGCAGCCATTCGAACGGTTACCGCTATTAAATAAACCGGAGAACAGGATGATTTGACAATAGGAAGCTGCCGCCATCTCAGGCAGCGTCTTCCAACTCTATTCGTTTCAACACATATTCCGCCTGTGGATTTGCGGTTTTCTCCTGAAGCATTCGTTTGAGAAAGCTTTTTGCTTTTTTGACATCAGAAGAATCCAGGGCAGATGATGTCGCTTTCCAGAGAAGTTGATCTATTTCGCTGTCATACTCATCAAGGGAAGAAAGTGCAACCTCATAGGCATTCAGGGCAATTTCCGGATTTCGAAGATTGAAATGGATATCTCCGATGAGAGCAAATATTTCGGGTGATGAAGAGTCGTTTTCGAGGGCTTTGAGGAGAAAATCAGCTGCTCTGTGAGGATCATTCAACCGTATATAGAGAGCGGCAATTCCTCCGTATGCTTTAGGATTCTTTTGAGGACATACTTTAACCGAATGGGACAAGAACAATGCAGCTTCCTTGAGCCGATTCATTCCCATAAGCGCTTCCCCCATCTGAGTATAATATTCGACAACATCGGGATAGAATTTCATTGCCCGGGCAAGAAGTTCTTCGGACTCCTTGTATTTTTTCCATCGAAGAAGAATATCCCCGACATAATAAAAGGCGTTCATTTTTATACCCCGGATATCAACGGCCGCGACATACCGTTGTTTTGGCTGATGCGCAAGCGTGCGGACAAAGAAATTGAATGCTTTTTGAAATGACTTTTCTGCAAAGAATATGAGACCGAGCATATAATGAGCCTCAATAACAGTCTGATCCAGATAAAGACACCGTGCCAGGTACCGTTTTGCCTGGTGAAAGTTTTTCTTTGTTTTATAAAGCCATCCAAGATCAAAATGGGCATGAACATAGGTATCGCGATGGGTAGCATAGACCTCTTTATTTTCGGCAATACGAGTGAAAATTATAATGGCGTCATCGATTTCCCCCAAAATTGTATGGCATTCTCCCAAGCTGAGTTGGAGAGAAATGTCGTTCGGATTATCTTCAATTTCCGCCATTATGAGGGTTTTATTTCTCTGTGCTTTCTCTTTATGCAACCTCGGTTGGTTATAGCCGGAATGGTGTATTCGAATTTCTTTATGAGCAACTGCCTGAATGTTTTTCTTCTGTGCACTGAATACAATCTGTTCATGAATTCGCCTTTTAAATCGTACATCATCCATACGGGGGAAGAGACGGAACTGCATAAATTCAGGTCCGTGGCCACCCGGCTGCTCATTGATTATACAAAATGATGCCGTCTGTTTTTTGCCCCGTCGCCAGAGGTTACGAAGTTTGTTTTTACAGGCAGCATCAATCTGATCGTCGGCATCAATCCAGAAAATCCAATCACATGTACTGGCATCGATTGCCACATTTCGCGCCTCGCTGAAACTACCCGCCCATGTATGCGAAATCAGCGTTACGCCATAGAGCTGAGCAAGCTCAGGGGTGCTGTCGGTCGAACCTGTATCACAGATTACTATTTCATCCATAATGTCATCAGCCGAGTCCAGGGCTTTTTCAATCAGTTCACTTTCGTTACGAACGATCATATTCAACGAACAGGTACTTTCCGAACCAGTATTCATTTCCCCGGCCTGCTCACATAGTGAGAGGACCTCGGGATGATCATCCGAAGGCGCATACTGGGGATCCAGGCCACCGAGCAAGGCAAGAGCACGTCGGTGCAAACCAATCGCCAAATACGTTTTGGCCGCATAGTAGCGGAATTCACAGGTACTGTACACACCATTAAGACAACGTTGGCGAAGGTTTTTCAAATAATTGGCGGCGCCGTATTTTTTAATGTAATCTGAAAAATTGTAAGTTTTCATTATATTTCTCCTCTGTCGTTTCCCTTCTTAAGATACCTGGTAGATATTTTTACCGAATTCATTTATGCTGCATTGCTTAATGGATTGAGAATTTCCTTTATGTCTTTGTCTGCGGCCAGCAAGGGGAATAGTGAATTGTTTTTAATCATTCTTTTAGCTCCTGTAATTGTGAATCCGTCATCCCAGAGTAGTTTTTTTATATGAAGCAGGCATTGAATATTATTTTCGGTATACCGCCGCTGCTTCCCTGCCGTACGTTTTGGAGCAAGAAAGCATCCGAACTCTTTTTCCCAGTAGCGTATTGTATGTGACGGCACACCGCAGATTTTAGAAACATCACCGATAGAAATACCCCTAACATTATTTCCTTGTTGCATACAGCTTCCCCTTGATAATTTACTTTAAGTTCTACTGGAGGAATTTTGCGCAAAAACCGGACCAATACAACAAATAGTGTTATATACTCTCGGGCAAACAACACACTGTTGTTTTGGCAAAGTTCATAGATACAGGAAAGGAATAAAATGACCCGTAGAGGGGAAAATATTTCCGACTACAGGATTAAGGAGAAATGTGGTAAGACGAGATAAAAAGCTGGTTATTCTTTTGATTGCCGAAGGGCGTTTGCAATATCTTTGAGTTTTGAATCCTGAGCTTCAGAGGCAGCTTTGTTTTCCTTTTGAATTCTCTCATAGATTTCTTCACGGTTCACGGCAATATTCTTCGGGGCGTCGATACCGAGTTTTACATGACGGTTATCGAGATCGACAACTTTTACAACAATATTATCGCCAATTCGGATTGATTCACCCAATTTTCGAGTTAATACAAGCATGCGTTATTTCTTCCTCAAAATTGGTTCCCGTGTGGTATAACGGTCATCTTCAACAACGACCTGCTTTCCCAGACGTTTTGTTTTATTGATAATGATCGGCCCAATAAGGTTCGCCGTTGATTCGGCAGGATTTTCGCTGATAGTTATAATCGAATACAACAGGATATCTTCGGGTTTTTCGATATGGAGCTCTTCGAGCTGCTCTTTTGTCATGTTAGGATTATAATCGGGTCTGAATAACATGGGATTGAGTATGGCAAATCTGAGCCGGGAACCGTCTGTGCAAGCCAGCCACTCAAAGGGAGCATACTCGGGGATTTGAAGAAGAATAAATTCTTTATTATTTTCAAAACCCGGTATGCCGGACGGAAAAGTGATGACATCTTCTTTTTCGTAGACCAGCTCTTTAAAGAAATCACCCATACAATAACAGCTCCTCACACGGGCATACTAGGAATAACAGTTTTGTAATAAAATGCTTTTAAGCCTGAATAGCTGTCAAGAAATCGGCCGGCATTTTTCCGAGGCTGCTTGTAAGGCATTCGCCAGAAAGACGAATGCCTGTACTATGCCTCATATATTTCTTTTACCGATAGAGAAATGAAATACAGCAATTTCATTACCGCATTATTGCAGCAATCCAAGAACACTCTGGGGCACCATATTCGCCTGGGCAAGCATGGCTGTGGCCGACTGTTGAATAATCTGGTTCCGTGTGAAGGTGGTTGTTTCCTTTGCGAAGTCGGTATCACGGATGGTCGATTCGGCAGCAGTCATATTCTGTTCCTGATTTTCCTGGTTAACCAGCGCATGTTCCAGACGGTTAACCTTCGCACCGAGATCGGCTCGAAGGGCATTTACACTGCTCAATGCTATATCGAGCGCAGAAATGGCACCGGTGGCGTCGGTCTGGCTGGTGACATACACGTTATCGGCAGTGCTGATACCCATGGCGGTAGTATCCACACCGGTAATCGTAATGGTAACGACATCGGCGCCGTCGCTGTTATCGTTAGGGCCGACATGAAGAATTCCGCCGTTAGCCCAGACATCACTTCCGTTAAGAAGTTTCATGCTGTTGTATTGTGTACCGTTAACAATACGATCGATTTCCGTCCGAAGTTGATCGAATTCGATCTGTACATAAGCGCGTTCTTTCGATGTCAAGGTATCATTGGCCGCCTGTATGCTGAGTTCACGCAACCGCTGCAACATATCTTCAACTTCAATCAAAGCACCTTCGGCGATATTCAGAAGTGAGATGCCGTCCTGAGCGTTTCTGATGCCCATTGCCAGACCGCGACACTGGGTGCGTAACTGTTCCGAAATACTCAGTCCGGCAGCATCATCAGCAGCACGGTTAACACGAAGGCCGGTTGAGAGTTTCTCCAGTGACTTCGACATT
Organism: Chitinivibrionales bacterium; assembly: GCA_014728215.1. Classification (NCBI taxonomy): domain Bacteria; kingdom Pseudomonadati; phylum Fibrobacterota; class Chitinivibrionia; order Chitinivibrionales; species Chitinivibrionales bacterium. The sequence goes on along the minus strand of WJLZ01000162.1, from coordinate 28,313 downwards.
TTTCGTCCTACCTGACGCAACGCAGTACCCGTTACCATTGCGGGTATGTTATGGTTGATACGAGACATAGTACCCTCCTTATGATGAGTATGCTTCCTTGCAGCCGGTACTTATCCTGACTGCGCTCCATACGTCATCCTGACGACTCTTGCTTCCTTGCGTGCTGTTTTCAATTGCAAAAGATATGCCAACCAAAAACCGCTTAAATCTGTTTCTATTGTTAAATTTTCATTCCGGTGTTCCAACAGCCCGGCAAAAGTTTCCTTTTTACTAGAGAAAATTTACCAGTGATGGCTGTATAATTTTTGCAGCAGATTTCAATGCTGCATTGTATACTGTTTCCATTAAAGAAAATTTCATTACCGTATCAGCATATTCGGCATCTTCCAACGATGATTGAAGTCGGGTTGTTTCGTTGAATTGTGCTTCATTTCTGTCAAGGGTGGTATCAAAGCGATTCATCCGTGCACCGTTTTTTGTCTGAGCGGCAAGCAGTGTTTTGAAAACAACATCGATTTCACCTATCTGACTTTGTATTCCCTGCGTATCGCTTTCGATCAGCCGCTGTCCAAGCCTGATAACAACATCCAGCGCATCGAGTCCTGTTGCGCTGTCACGGGTCAGCTCATCGGCGGGAATATTGATCGGCATGGTGATACCCGATTCAATCTCCCGTAAAATATCACCGTCACTTGCAATAGGATCACCGTAAATATCTCTTCCCCTGCCTATATAATCAAAAGAGAGAGTAAATCCGCCTGTGCTGTAATTAGGGCCGGTGAAAGTCTGACCATCCGAAACATCATCTGCAAGAAGCGGATTGAGTGGGGTAATGGCGCCGTTGACATAATCAACAGTATAATCCTGTCCTTCAACAAACTGCGTTCCTCCCCTGCTGATTGAGAACGTGCCCGGTAGGATTTTGGTAATCCTTTCCTGAGTAAATGCATCATAGAGATAATAATTTCCCCCTACTCCACCAGATCCGTCATACCACGCCATATTGTAATTGTCATAATCTTCCTGCGACGCCGCCGAAGATTCTTTCATGGGGAACGGTGCAATTTTTGTCTGAGTCCCGCCGAATACATATTCCCCTTTAAACTTGGAGTTGCCCAGCGTAACGACCTGACGAAACAATTGTTCGACTTCTTTAAGAATGAATGCCCGTTCGTTGGTAGATTGAGTATCACTCGACGCCTGGATTGCCAGTTCCCGCATTCGCTGTAGCAGATCGTTCATACTTACCATGGCCGTATCGGTAACACTCATAAAGCCCGTGCCGTCTTCGATATTACTTTTGTATTGTGATATCTGCATGAGCTTTGAACGGAGTTTCAAATCGTTAGCCACATCAACGGGATCGTCTGAAGGCCTCAGGAGGCGTTTACCGGTTGCCAATTGCTCCTGAACTTTAGCCAGATCAGAAAACCGGTCGTTAATCACATGCTGCATGTGATTGTTAATTTCTCTGAAGGTTATCCGCATGCCCATTGTTATTTCTCCTGTTTACGTTGGGGCGCCAATCAATCAACCGCTCTCGGGTGATTCTGTACCCGCCTCTTACCTTTCTCATGCTACATATTCATTAAGACCTCAAGCATATGGCCGGTTGTTGTAATTACCCTGGCTGCTGCCGAAAACGTGTGCTGGTATTTTATTATTTCAGCCATTTCTTCATCCAGTGAAACTCCGGATATTGAATCCTGGTGAGTCTCATACTGTTGAATGAGAAATTCCCTTGTTTCCAGACTCGCGGAAGCCTCATTTCGTTCCAGCCCGAGTTGTCCGATCATTGCACTGTAGTATTGGGTAAAGGTATTTGTGTCATTTCCGATAGGATCGGGCGCCATTGTTAATTGGTGTCTGAGTTCGGCAATGGCAATGGCATTTGCGTTGTCTCCGGGACCGGCAAAATCGCCGCTTCTATACTGGAAATCAATCGCAATCGCCTGTCCATCGTAGCCTCCATGAAGCATCTGGATAGTACCGCTGGCATAATCGATATGATAATCGGCCCCTTCCTGAAGGGTTGTTGCACCGGCAGTTACCACGACCGATCCGTTGATTATATTGCGCGCCCGCTCACTGATCGGGTCTGTAGCGGAATTAAAAAAGCGTCCCAGGGTTTTACTGAACTGCTGTGGAGCATTGCCGAAATCGAGCTGGCCGGATCCTGCCGGAACGACAATCTGGGATCCCATATTGGCCGCTCCACCGGTTGCTGCTGCGATATTCTGGACATCTGCCCGGATCGATGCCGATATATTGATGTCGGATGCACCGGTTGTTTCAGGGTTGAAAAAGTAAACTCCCGAATATCCCAGAAGGTTATATCCCTGCACATGATTTGTGTTCACCTTCTCAACCAGTCCTGTAGCGAGTGAATCGAGACGACTCTCATATTCGGGGATAAGCGTATCCCGGCATTCCATCAGTCCCCTGATTGCGCCGCTGACAGGGATAAAGGTAGTTTTGGAATCGGCAAAGCGAATACCCACATCCACATCACTGGTGCCGTCGGTACGCGTAAAAGTGGCGGTGGTGGTTTCGAGCTGACGGAATTCTGCAGGCGAAACGAGAATATTTCCTGCAGTCGTCACCGTTACCTGTCCCTGCTCATTCTCGATGGTATCGATGTCGATAATTTTCGCGAGTTCTTTTAGCAACTGATCACGCTGGTCACGGCTGTCGTTTGCATTCTGCTGACCGATTTCAACAATACCGATTTCGGAATTTAAATTATGAACTTTCTTTGATATTTCATTAATGCGGTCTACATGACGGGCGATTTTATCATTTGTGTTTAGGCGGAGGTCACGCATCTCGGCGCTGAGATTATGAAAAACATCATTCATAATTACCGCATTTGCCTTGACCATCGTACGTGCGGAAATATCTGAGGGATTATTTGCAAGGTTTTCCCAGCTGTCGAAAAACTGATCGACAAAATGCATAACGCCTGTATCACTGGGCTCGGTGAAAATGTTTTCTATCTGTTCGAGAGCATAATCGATCTCTTCATAAAAACCGACTTCCTTATTCTGACGCCGGATTTGTTGGTCAATCATCGCATCGCGTAGCCGGTCGATATTGACAACATCAACACCGAATCCCATCTGACCGAACTTGCCGTCATACCGGTAATCGGCGGTCATGTTCAACCGTTTCCGGCTGTATCCTTCGACATCGGCATTCGAGATATTCTGTCCCGCTACATCCATACCAAGCTGAGCGGCAAACAGGCCCCGTGTACCAATTCCGAGTGTTGAAAATAAGCCCATAGTTTCCTCGCTATGCTACTTTATTGACGATGTTTCGAAAGATAAAATCGGAGTCCTTTTTTCCATACTGCTTATAACCCGAATATTTCTTTTTCTCACAGGCAATCAGTTCAACCGCTTTAGCAATGTTGGCAAGGGCATTTTCGAGAAGAACCTGATTAGAGGTATTTATTTTCGTCAGTTTGGTAATTTTCTTCTTGAGATCCTGCCGTACCTCTCCGAGCGGCCCGGTATCTTCGGGGGGAAGTGCTTCGGTTATCGATGTCAGATTAAGATGACGACTCTTCATTTTTGTTTTCTTACCAATTGAATCACATATCTCCAACCTTTTTTCTTCAACGCTTTCGATATTGCATGTCAATTCATCATATTTCATCGATGTCTGCTGAATTTTATTGGTGTCGTTTTCCTTCAGGGCCTTGTTCATTATTTGTGCACATTCGATCAATCGATCATGAATTTCATTTTCCTGCTTGAGGATTGTCAATAATTCCTTAATCTTCCCGTCCATTGCCGGTCTCCTTCCCTTCCATGTTTACCTTTTGTGAAAATTGTTCCTTATACCCCAGAACCCGCTCGATATATTCCTGTGTTTCGCGGTATGGCGGTATTCCATTGTATTTCTGTACTGCTGCAGGTCCTGCGTTATAGGATGCCAGGGCCAGGCGTTCATCACCGTTAAACTTATCGAGCATCATTTTCAGGTACTTTGTTCCACCCATAATATTGGCACGAGGGTTGTAAACCGACGTTACCCCCATATCCTTTGCCGTAGAATCAATAAGCTGCATGAGTCCTTTGGCACCGGCATGAGAAACGGCATAGGGATTTCCGGCAGACTCCTGGGCAATGACCGACCGTATGAGTACCGGATCGACATCATGCCGTGCAGCGGCTTCGGAAATTATAGAATTGTACGATGAAAGACGTTCTTCAATATTTTTGGTATTCATTGAAACTCGCCGGGGAATAAATCGGTTATCGATCATCCATGATGATGAATTCAAATCCTGAAGCTGTTGTAGTCCCCGGGATTCATCGCTATCGACCTGTTCGAGGATGAGTTCGGCAAGTCCCAGAGATGCGTGTTTTGCCATCTGCTCAGCATATTTTTCATCGAGCATATCGGTATAAATTTTTTCACCGAGGCTCTTTTCAAAAAGTCCGCCATCAGGAACAGTTTTGCGCATTTGACGGAGCATCATCTGACAAAAAAGGCCTTCGAATTCCCGGGCGACTTTGCGGGGATCGGGTTTGTGTGTTCCCCTTGCAGGGACCTGAGGATTAACAGAATTGATTTTCATCCAGAGTATGAGTCCTTTCTCGAATCCGTTCGGCAACAGATATTAGCAAGAGAAATGCCAAAATTTAAGTTGTTATTTTTCAATGAGTTAGAAAGGAAGGCGGTGGGCGGGACGAGGCAAAAAACTCCCGGGTGGAGGGAACATTTTTACCCCCCCAAAAAAGAACTAAAGTTATTGGTCTGGTTGCCGATAAAATAGCAGGAGGAGTGTATTCGCTTGTAAATTTCTGCTGTTCAGCCCGGGAACAGCTTTCTGTTTCACTAAAAGCAAAACTTAAAACCCATACTCATAATCAGCACCCCGAATTTATGTATCGGCTCCCGGTCAGGAACGTCATCAGGACCATATCCCATTTCAGCCGGATCGATGTTCTGCTCTTCAAAAAACCGGAATAATTGATCGTATATTGCATCAAGTTTTTTTGCTCCCTCATTGGTTACCCGGCTGTTGTCCAGCAATCCAATATAGTATCGGATATCAAAAAAAAAGCGATACCGGGTTTTCTTTTGAACCGGGCGCGCCTTCATACCCTATTCCTACTACCAGAGCAAAATCTTCCAGACGATAAAGGTCTTTATAGGGCACCGTTTCTTGGGTTCCGAATGTATCCACATAAAAAGGCACACCATAGCGCAACAAGTCATTGTCGACAATATCAACAGTAGTATCCTGTCCACTATAACTTAAATCTGCCACGACTTCCCTTTTAGCTATAAAAATACGCCCATAGGCGCCACCAAACATAAGGTACAGCTTTTTATTATTGAAGGGCAGTGTCGGTTTGATAACAAAAGGGAAATCTACAAATCCGTTTTTATACCGGATTTTATATTTAACGTCCATACCGTTAATATACTGAGGATCATGATAGGTATAGCCTTTACCGTTAACCTGAATCCCTATTTCCGTGCCGATATACTTTGACGGCATATATTCGACAAAAAGGCCGCAGTTACCGCTCATACGCGGCAAGACGTCATAATCATCTTCAATATTTTGAATACCGGGACCATACATCCTTGCTACGTTCAGTCCGGCGGAGGGACCGATACGCCACTTGAAATCATCTGTTGCACTAAGTGAAAAGGTATTCATTAATAGAGCAAGAATTAATAAATGATAAAAAGCGTTTTTATTCATACATTCTCCTCTGCAGATACTCAATAAAATTTCCCCGAATGGCATTAAGTTTGCAATATAAATATTTGACATACAAAAGAAACAGTAAATAATGATGATTTATTTTATGGCAAACCAGAAAGGGCTCTGGGAAGGCAAAAACCGGTGAGGAGATGAAACGATATCTTCCTGAACGAGCATGGCATCTCCTGACTGATGAACAAAAGAACTCGACCGACAGAAAAAAACGTAAAGCCGGCACCCAGTATGTACCAAACACCCCGCCTGCACAGGCGGCCCGGGCCTATGTCGATCATCATGATGCAACCAGGCTCGATGAAAATCAATTACAGAGGATTGATAAATGTGCATTATTACAACACTTTTAAATCCACTTTTATCAACAACCCTCTTCCCCTCCGCGGGAACACAGACGCTGTTCGTCTTGAGCGAATAGAGCACATTAATAGCGTTTGTATCAAAGGCGAGATAATCGGCGATAACACCCACGGCAACGTTATCGTGGGAGGACCAGTCAACCTGGAACCAAGCTCTTTGGTATGTTCTTTTATATTATCGAAATACTTACACCCCCTCCTTAATAAGGAAATGCAGATACCATTTCGACATCGGAAACTGTTAGTAAAATATTTTATACTGAAACCGGGACAAAGTATTTGAATGAAAGGACGGGAAATAATGAGTTTCAGCAGAGCCGAAAAGCTGCTTGAGCGGGCAATCGGAAAAAAAATCACGCAAGAAGACGTTGAAACGGTTATTTCATGGCCCGGGGAAGATCTTTCCCTCCTCTTTGCAGTCACCGACCGGGTACGCCGTCATTATTTTGCCGATGCCGTAGAGCCCTGTGCCATAATGAACATAAAATCGGGAGGATGCAGTGAAGACTGTGCATTCTGTTCTCAATCTGCCCATAACGATGCATCGGTTACGGTTCAGGCACTTTCCGGCAAAGAAGAAATACTCACCCATTATCACCAGGCAACCTCAAAGGGACTCAAATTCGGGGTAGTCTCCAGCGGAAAGCGATTATCATCAAGGGATATCATCAAACTGGCCGATGCGTTGAGGGAATGCGACGGACCGGTGCATGCCTCGCTGGGAATACTTTCCGAAAAGGAATTTGACATCCTCACAAAAGCCGGAGTAGTCTGTTACAACCACAACCTGGAAACCAGCCGGAATTTTTTCTCTCAAATTGTCACCACCCACACCTATGACGACCGGGTTTCTACTATTAAGAAAGCCAAGACTGCAGGTATGCGCACCTGCTGCGGCGGCATTTTCGGTTTGGGTGAATCCTGGAATGATCGTGCCGACCTCTTTGCGGAACTACACCGTCTTGATGTCGATACCATTCCAATCAATTTCATCAATTCGATACCCGGTACAAAAATAGCGCCACCCGGAGAATCATCCCTGGAATTTTTAAAAATCATCTCGCTCTGCCGCATAATACTGCCGGATAAAATTATCAAAGTATGCGGCGGTCGTGAAATAAATCTGGGTAAACTCCAGGGACTTATGTTTTATGCAGGAGCTAACGGGTATATTTCGGGTGATTACCTTACCACCAAAGGCGATAGCGTCGAATCCGACGACAAGATGGTTGAGGGATTGGGGTTGAGGAAGGGGATGGTGGATGAGGATAACAAATAGACCTGAGCGCTGAGTGCGGGGGTATGGATATTATTTGAAAATATCGAAGGGTATGATTTTGCTCTTTTTGATTCGCTCTTTATTCTGCTTTGATGCGTGCTTGAGGATTCTTTTTTCTTCTCCGGTCAGGGATTCCATGCCCTGCTCATGAATTTTTTTCAAAATCGGATCGATAACATCCTCAAAATATCGTCGTTTCCTGAGATACTCTTCGGCATTTTTCCGCTGCTGTTTCTCTTTTTTCACGTCGACAATATGATCTTTAAGCGCCACTATCTGGTCGTAGTATTTTACATACACCAGTCCGATAGCGATTCCGGCCAGATGGGTCAGATGAGCAATGCCTCCTGCACTGCTGAGTGAACCGGCAATCGATATAAATCCGATAATCGCCACGGCCAGACGCACCGGCATGGGAAAGATAAAAAAGAACAACACCTGCCTATGAGGGAAATAATAGGCATAAGCTGTCAGAACAGCAAGAACCGCTCCAGACGCTCCGATTATGAAAGACTTCCACATCAGTACACTGAACAGCCCCGAAAGAATCCCGGCAAGAAAATAGAAAACAGCAAAGCGCCTCGTGCCCCACATCTGCTCGAGTTCCGTCCCGAACATCCATAGAGCAAGCATATTAAAAAGCAGATGCCAGATAGCATCCTGACCATGCAAAAACATATAGGTCACCAGGCGCCATACCTGCCCCTGGGTGAATACTTTAAAGGGTATCAGCGCTCCCCAATAGGTTACATAATTCCCCATTGTAGGCAGAATTTGCAGAACATATATACCGATATTTGCAATAAGCAGCCATTTCAGTGCTTTCCCTATACTTCTTCCACCATGCATCATCATTCTTGCCTACCACCAGTCTTCAGTATCAATACATATTATTTATGTTTCAATTTTTTCAACATGTGCCTTTCGACACACTGGGGAACGAATTTTGAAATATCGCCACCCAGCTTGGCTATCTCCTTGACCATCGTCGAATTTAAATAGGTATACTTTTCGTTGGGCATAAGAAACACTGTCTCAGCCCGGCTGTTCATCTTTCTGTTTGTGAAAGCCATTTGGAATTCGTATTCAAAATCGGATATAGCCCTCAATCCACGAATAATTGCCGAGGCCTTATACTCACGAATACAGTCGGCAATGAGTCCTTTGTATGAAATTACGTCGATATTATGGATATCATGAAGCGATTCTCTTGCCATTTCAACTCGTTCATTAACATTGAACATGGGATTTTTATTAGGATTGACTGCTATAACTGCTATTACTTTCCGGAATATCTTTGATGCCCTTTTTGCAATATCTATATGACCATAGGTAATGGGATCAAAGGTGCCCGGATAAATTGCAGCAGCCATAAATTATTGCTCCTCGAAAAGACTCATATTGTTATTTTTATAGAACTCCATAACCGAATCACCGGAAATTTTGCGTTTAATAAGGTTTTTCTCTCTTGTTTGAGTGCTTTTTTTTTCTCCTTTCATGCGTCTCCTCTCATAGACAAGAATCCCTTCAGGATGGAGCAGAGACATAATTTCCGGTACGAGGCTGGCAAGCTCTTCGGAGTCGTATGGTGGATCAAAATAAATAACACCAAATCTATCGGGGCATTTTTTAACAAATGAACGAATATCACTGGAAATTATTCTACACGAACCTTGAATATCCCATTTCCTGCATTGATCGCGGATACACTGGACGCGAGACCGATTGTTTTCGACAAAAACCACCTCTTTTGCACCCCGGCTCAGGAATTCAAATCCCATGGCGCCGCAACCTGCGCAGAAATCTCCTACTCGTGCTCCTGCAAGGAAAGGTTGTAATGTATCGGCCACTGCACGCCGATTACGCTCGAGTGTTGGACGGAACTTTTCTGACTGCCCCTTAGCAGTGATATACCGTCCTCTATACTTGCCGGCAACTATGCGCAGTTTCATAGCTGCCCACCTAATCCATTGTAGTAAAAATCACTTCGGCATCTATCGCGACTTCGTTGCGGTTTTTTGCAACAAGAGTTATCTTTTTAAATGCGCAATGAATACGGGCATCGTAAAGGTTTTCGAGAAATTTTACGAAATTGGCAAAAGATGATTTTCCGGAAAACTCATAGGTAAATCTGCGACAGTCACCAATCTTCTCTGCATCGATTTTGGAAAGGTTTCTGGTGAATTCCAATGAACTCTTGCCTGCAGACTGTTTAAATTTTTTCAGCGACGAATTAAGCGTCGAGCGTAAAGGAAGATTTGAAAGCGAGAGATCCACAAAAGGGTCTGCCGTGTGAAGACCCCACCCGGCCTCACAGGTGAACGCAAAACGATATCCGCTCCCCTTATTTGGACGAATGAACGTGAGAGGTTTGGGAAGAAGCTCAATTTCTTCCTCTTTCAAGCTGGTAAACAGCTCATCAATCAGTACTTTTGATGAACTGAATCCCAGGGCATAAATGGTCTGAAAATTCTCAACCTCCAAGCTCCGTAATCCGATTTCTTCGGGAATAGTCCGGATCAGCATATCGCAGACATTTTTTGCAAAGAGTGCCTCATAATTGAGTTTGCCGGCAAAGGAAAGCTGTTCATAAGGAAGATCGATATATCCTGAACGTTGCTGAAGGTCCTTATTATCGTGAATATCTTTGACTACATCTTCAATAATATCGGATTGTGCAAAACTTGAAGGTGTGTGTTCCGAAACGACCTGCTTTTCCTCTGGAGCTTGGGAAACCGGACGATTACGAACAAAAAACACCACGAGTGATATAACAAGCACCAGACCGATTCCGGAACTGCCGAAAATGACCATTTTGGGCGAGACATGGAACTCTTTTTTTGTTTTCCGGGATACTTCTTTGAGTAGATTTATTCTAACCATGACTTATACTTCCATTGCTCCCCGGACCGATAGTCCAACTGCTACGGCAAGCTGCGGTGCATAACGCCTTAAATCTTCTTCAGGAATCTCAGCATGACATGCAATTGTGCGAAAGGGGTCTAAAATTTCGATATTCGGCAAATTCTGTTGAAGATATGCCAGTAGTTCGGTATTCGAAAACAGAGGACCTGTACAGTATAGATCGACCGTGCCGTCTCCAACGACAGATTTATTAACCTTCGACAATGCAGCTACCGCATTTTGAATTGCTGTAAGACATGGGCTGAAATCTTCAGTCTCGTTCTGGAAATTCACAATCTGGAAATCTATAAATTCGCCGTTACGTGTCAGGACCAGTTTTAGTTTTTCGTTGTCGCCCATAATGATAATCGAAGGGACGGCTGTTTTTTCTTCATAATTGGTTTCAAGTACGTTTATAAGAGCAAAAATATCAATATCTACTACCACGGGGTTCAATTTTGTAGATCGCATCAGTTTTGAAACCCGTTTTACGGCACTACTTCGAAAGGCCGCAACAAGAAAATAGCGGAAAAGCTCATCGGAGGACAATATTTCCTGGTGATCGAAGGCATAATCATCTAATGAGCCCAGTACCTGCTGGCTGATTTCCCAGCGGATTGTATCCTCGATGTCCGGTTCATTTTTATCACAGGCGATTTTTTTGATAACCGCCCATTCTGAAGGAAGAGAACAGATTACATCCTGTCCCGAAATTTTCAGCTCTGCAGCAAGTTTTGTCAGTTCTGTAGAAAGACTTTCCCACCAATCGCTCTCATTTTCCGGAAGAGGATTAATCACCACGCTGGCAATTGAGCGCTCTTCGGGAAAATACTGGGCCATGCAGACAGCGTCTTTATAAAGATCGAGACCGTAAATACTTTGATTTCGAGACGCCATGATATCCTGTTCCTCTATATTATAACTATAATATAATTTCGTTAATGAATTAAAAAATGCGTAATTTTCCGATCAGAAGCAAATAAGTTTTGCTATTTTTTCAAGCTTTGCCGGTCCGATACCTTTTACATTGATAATATCCGCCGCTTTTTTGAAAGATCCGTTTTGCTTGCGGTAGGCTGTTATTCGCTGTGACAGTACCGGCCCTATCCCCGGTAATTCGGTCAATTTTTCCCATGAAGCAACATTAATATTTATGCACGGTTGTTCTGTTTTTGTGCGCTTTTCTCTCTCATGCTGAGGCACATCGGTTGAGGAAGGCATTGTATCATTCGTAACAATGCTGTCCAGATCTTCGGCAGAAATTACCGCCGGCAACGTGCTCTCTGAATTCTTCTTTGGCTCGATTATTCGTGTTTGCGGTTGATCGGAGGCTGTCACTCGCCATAACAGCAACCACATTGCGGTTGCCGCACTCATAATCGCTATTAGTACTGCCTTATGGTTCATCTCGTTTAAAATCCGACTTCAGCATTGCCAGAAATGCTTCAACAATTGCCGGATCAAACTGCTCGCCTTTATTTTCATTTAATATTCCGGCGGCTTTTTCGATAGTCATCGCTTTTCTGTAGGGCCGGTCTGAAGTCATGGCTTCAAATGCATCACACACGCATAATATACGCGCCCCATAGGGAATATTCTCACCGTCGAGTCCTCCGGGATATCCGCTTCCATTGTAAAATTCATGGTGGTGAAGAACCAGCGGTACCAGTGATTTAAGAAAAGGAACATCTTCAATAATACGTGCGCCAAGCTCCGGATGTTTTTTAATTTCTTCAAATTCGGGAAGAGAAAGCCTTCCAGGCTTATTGAGTATCAATTCACTCACGCCGATTTTTCCAACATCATGCAAAAGACCGGCATATTTGGCCCGTTCGATTTCTGCGGGTGAAAGCCCCAGTTTCCGGGCAAGGACAATAGTGTATTTCATCACATTTTCCGAATGCCCGTGGGTATATCTGTCTTTTGCCTCAACCGCAAGGGCAAATCCACGGATTGTTTTCAGATAATTGTCGCGAATATTCTGATAAAGCCTGACATTTTCAATGGAAATACTTGCCTGAGGAGCAAGAACTTTGATTATTTCAAAATCAAGATTTGAGAAGTGCGCCCGCCCTTTCTTTCTGACCAGATTGAGAACACCGAGCATTTTTTTGGATGTACTCAGGGGAAAAGCCATATAGCATTCCACCGAATCGGGAAGGTTTGAGTTCGATTCGTCGGGCAGAATTATCGGTTCATTTCTATCCACAGTCGATCTGGCGCCGTTGGAAAACAGTGTGTCTTCCCAGAATTCCTTTCTCGTGGATTCTCCCAGTGTTTCAAACACCGTCAGCCGGGATTTACTGTCAAAAAACATCAACGAACCGCCATCGGCTTTGGAAAGTTTTACGCAATAATCGAGTATTTTGAGGTGTAATTCGTGAATATCATGAGTTGAAGCCAACTCCTTGGTCACTTCATGGAGCGAAACCAGATTTGAAAAAACAATGTTTTCTTCCTGCAGCTCCTTATTTGCCAGAGCACGCTTTATTTTCTCCCCGATTTCTTCCAGATGAAAGGGTTTGGTGAGATAATCGTAGGCGCCGAGTTTCAGGGCCTCGATAGCGGTATCCAGAGTGGGAAATCCTGTCGTAAGCAGAACCGGAAGAGCGTTTTTATTCTCTTTGATCCATTTGAGCAGATCGACTCCCGACATACCGGGCATTTTGATATCGGTCAGCACCATATCGATCGAATTGGCTTCGAGTATCCGAACAGCCTCATCACCACTTCGGGCTACTGATGTGGTATAGCCGACTTTATTGAGATACTGGCTGAGAATATCGCATATCGATCTTTCATCATCGACAATAAGCAAGTGAGGATTAAAATGAGATTCTTCCGGCATTGATGTCACTATCTTTTCAGAATTTTACCTGAGAACCGACCCGTCGGCGAAATTCCTCAAGATCTTCGGGTGTATCGATTCCCTGTGATGTATAGTCATACTCAAGACAGTGGATATTCATCCCGAATTCGAGAGCCCTGAGCTGTTCGAGTTTTTCCTGCATCTCAAGCGTACCCCTTGGAAATGAGCAAAACCGTTCGAGTCCTTCCCTGGTAAACCCATAAATACCGATATGTTTATACGCGCCCTTTTCGTCACCATCCCGTTCAAAAGGTATGGGAGCACGAGAAAAATAGAGCGCCTCTTTCCGGCAATTGAGCACCGCTTTAACTACATTCGGATCCATTTTTTCTTTTATTGTAGCATTTGATACACAGGTAAGCAAGCTATTATTATCTAATCTGTGAAGATTTTGAGAAAAGTCTTGAAGAATCCGTACCGGGGTTTCCGGCTCATCGCCCTGAAGATTCACGAGATACTCAAAGGGCATCGAGCGGGCGACCTCCATCATGCGGTCGGTACCGGACTTATGCTGCGTCGAAGTCATGATAACCTCGCCCCCATGGGACTTTACAGCATCATAAATCCGTCCATCGTCGGTGGCAACGACGACGTTACTGAAAGCATGGGATTCATATGCCCGTTTATACGTCCACATAACCAGGGGAAGTTTGTTTACTTTGGCGAGTGGTTTTCCCGGAAGCCGCACCGAAGCATATCGTGCCGGGACAACGCAAAGAATCTTTCCGGTATTTACCGATTTGTTTTCCATTGCAGCAGTGTATACGAGATAATTATGAAGCAATCACTTTGGGAATCGCAAAATGTCCTTTTTTGACTTTCGGGCCATTTGCCAGAGCTTTTTCCCGGGGCAAAGACTCCATTGCGACATCATTTCTGAGGGGATCGTGTTTCGGCACCATAAAGCATGTGGGTTCGACATCATCGACCGGCGCTTTATTCAACTGATCGACATGTTCGATCACCGAGCCCAGCTGTTCGGTAAAAGATTCTATTTCCTCTTCGGATAATTTCAATCGCGCCAACGCCGCCACATGCTCAACATCTTTTCTGTCAATCATCCCCTAATCCTTTCTAAATCCGGTTTGGAACCGTAGCTCGATAATGATCAGGCCGGTTCGAGTTTTGCTAACCGGGCAATCATTTTTCTGCGTACGCTGTCGTCAAAGAGAATAGTCAACCGCAAATCACCGCCGAATCCGCTCAGATTAACAATCCGGCCTCGTCCGAATTTCTCATGAACAACAAACTGGCCAAGCCGGTACTCTACCGTATCCTGAGAAAAATTGTCATGTTCAAGACTTTTTTGTGGTTCTCTCTTTTCTTCGATGCCCATTTCACGCCGTCGAAAGAGCTGGGCCGTACCTTTATCGCAAAATTCGTACAATTCTTCTGCAATGCTTTCGAAAAAACGGGTTTTTTTCATGCGCATAACACTGCCGAATCGCCACCGTTGTTCGGTAAATGAGCAATGGAGTGATTTTCTGGCTCTGGTTATTCCGACATATAATAACCGCCGCTCTTCTTCCAGCCGCTCGGGGTCTTCGAAATTGAGTGCTGAAGGCAGAATCCCGTCTTCACATCCAGCAATAAAAACGACATCGAATTCGAGTCCTTTGGCACAATGGAGCGTCATCAGATTTACCGCTTCATCCTGTTCCTCCCACCGGTCGACATCGGTGGCAAGTGAAACCTCTTCAAGAAACTGACCCAGGTTTTTGTCGGGCCATTCACCCGACCAGAAACGGAGTGTATTATGAAGTTCGTTGATATTTTCGAGCCGCGCCACCGATTCTTCACTCTCATCCGCTTCAAGCATGGCAATGTATCCGGAATTTTCAAGCATATGCTCGAGAATTGTCTGGGGAGACTGCCCTTCATCGTTCAATTGAATAAGGGTGTTAAAGAGGGTTTTAATTTTTTCCAGTCCCTTTTGAGCCCGTGCTCCAAGGGGTGTCAGATCCTGGCTCAACACTGTTCCAAGAAGGGAACGTCTGGTTGACCGGGCGAGTTTCTGCAGCGCCTGCTTTGATTTCTCACCAAGACCTCTGGCAGGAGTATTCATTATACGTTCAAAAGAGATATCATCCGATGGATTAACGACCAGCCTGAGATAGGCCATACAGTCTTTAATCTCTTTTCGCTCGTAAAAACTCATGGCGCCCACGAGAATATAGGGAAGATTTCTCTTTCGGAATTCTTCTTCAAAAGCCCTCGACTGGGCATTGGTGCGGAAAAGCACGCAGATTTCCCCGGGTTTAATACCCTTATTCGTATGCTCTTTAATTCTGGAATAAATTGCCTCTGCTTCATGACGGTCGTTCTGATAGCGAACGATTTCGATGGGGAGGCCTTTTGCCTTTTGACACCAGAGACGTTTTGATGCCCGTTGCTTGCCCGAAACAATAACTGCATTGGCAAAATCGAGAATCGGTTGAGTAGAACGGTAATTCTGTTCGAGAGTAAAAATTCTGGTGTTTTTAAAATGTTTTTCAAAGTTGAGAATATTTTCGATATGCGCACCCCGCCAGCCGTAAATGCTCTGATCATCATCCCCAACCGCAAAAATATTATTATGTGATTCGCTGAGAATCTTTACAAGGTTAAATTGTGAAATATTGGTATCCTGATACTCATCCACAAGAACATGGGAAAAGTTATTCTGATAAAAGTCCCGGGCCGATGCTTCTTTCCGGAAAAGAGATACCGTATTGGTGATAAGATCGTCAAAATCCATGGCATTGAGCGAGATGAGGCTGGATGTATAACTGCGATATATGCGCGCAATCTGTTCGTCATAGTATCCGCCGGTTCGCTTTTCGACTTCCTCCGGCGAGAGACAGCGGCTTTTAAACCGTCCAATCGCCTGGATAGCCTGACGGGGAGCGATCCCGCGCTCATCGATTTGCAGCTCCTTAAGGACTTTTTTAATCAGCGCTGTCTGATCATTCCTGTCGTAGATCGAAAAGGAAGACTTATAACCAAGACTAGGCGCCTCTCTGCGTAAAATACGGACGCAGAGAGAATGAAATGTTCCTATCCACAGGCCCTCACAGGGAATCCCGATAAGCGCTTCGATCCGCTCTTTCATTTCCCGAGCGGCTTTGTTTGTAAAAGTCGCTGCAAATATCCGATTAGGATAGATGCCTTTTTCCTGTATAAGAAATGCTATTTTTGCTGTAAGTACTCGTGTTTTACCCGTGCCTGCTCCGGCAAATACCAACTCCGGCCCATCATCATAAAAGACCGCCTGTCGTTGAATATCATTAAGGGGAATTTTGTCGGTAGCACGCCCGGGAGCACCGGTTCTAATCATCCTGTGTGGCTCCCAAAACCTGTTCTATTGTCGTAAGACCATCTATGGCTTTTCTCAAGCCGTCTTTTCTCAATGTATCGAATGTACCTGTTGTAACTAAATGCTTCTTTATTTCATCGGAAGATCCTCGTTGCAGCACCAGCCGCCGGACTTCATCATCGGGCACCAGAAGTTCAAATATTCCGCACCGTCCCCGATAGCCTGTTCCGTTGCACTGACGACACCCTTTTCCCTTATACAATACAACCCCCGGCTTGAGGCCTAACCGTTGTAGGAATTCCGGTTCGGGATTGTAGGGTTCCCGGCACTTAGAGCAGACTTTTCGTACCAGCCGCTGCGCCAGAATGCCGATTATGGTAGAAGAAAGCAGGAACGGTTCGACACCCATATCAATAAGCCGGGTAAATGCACTGGCGGCATCATTGGTATGAAGTGTAGAATATACTAAGTGACCCGTAAGCGCCGCCCGGATAGCCATATCACACGTTTCCGCATCGCGCATCTCACCAACCATAATGATGTCGGGGTCCTGACGTAATATGGCCCGCATTCCCTCGGCGAACGTATACCCGGCCTTGGGATTAATCTGGCCCTGACTGATTCCTTCAAGATTATACTCCACCGGATCTTCCATAGTAACGATATTCTTTTTATTGCTGTAGTGAGCACTGAGTCGCCTGAGACAGGCATAGAGCGTACTACTCTTACCACTTCCGGTAGGCCCGGTTACCAGAACAATACCGTCGGGATGGCGAATGACATCATCAAAACGAGCGAGTGTACCGGGAAGAAATCCGAGATCTTTGAGCTGCATCATATTACCGGACTGATCGATTACACGGAGTACGACTTTTTCGTTAACTCCTCTGGACCGGGTCATTGATGGAAATGTTGAGACCCGAAGATCGATTTCCCGCCCCTGATGCCGTATTTGAAAGTGACCATCCTGAGGTTTTCGCCGTTCGGCAATATCCATCCCTGCCATAATTTTTATTCGTGACACGATTTGCGCCCGCATCTGGAGTGGAATGGGGTTCTTTTCCACCAGTTCACCATCAATACGATAGCGAAGGCGGACATATTGTTCGAGCGGTTCGATATGGATATCCGACGACCGTTCGTTAACCGCCTGAGCGACAATGACATTGACTATTTTAACGACCTGAGCGCCCTCTTCATCAGTCAATTTAACATCGTCATACTCTTCTTTTACAAGATCGATATCCTGATGAGGAGCATGGTCTAAAAGTTCGGTCATTTGCTCGAGCTTGAGCGAGTAATTCCGCTCGATGGCGCCCATAATTGAATTTTCGGTGGCAATGACCGGCTCGATCTCTCTGCCGCTTTTGAATTTCAGATGGTCGATAGTCCGAAGATTGGTCGGATCGGCCATGGCGACGGTAATGATACCTTCTCGTTCAAAAAGAGGAATAGCCTTGTATTTCCGAAGCATCTCTTCGGGAAATACTTTAATAAGATCTTTATTGAAAGAAAAATTTTCCAGCACTACATGTTGGATATCCAACTGAGCGCTTAGAGCATCAATAAGCTTTTCTTCGGTAATAAAACCGAGCTTTACCAGGCATTTACCCAGAAGCAATCCCGAATGCTTTTGTTCCTGCAGGCTGGTACTGAGCTGGTCCTGAGTGATAAGCCCCTGGTCGATGAGTACTTCACCAATTCTTTTCTTCTGCTCGAGTTGAATCTGACGTCCGAGAACACTGCTCAGATCATCTTCGCCAATGAAACCGAGCTTTACCAGGATAGTCCCCAGACTGACGCCGGTTTTCCGGTGCTCTTCAAGCCCCTTGAGAAGCTGCTCGTGGGTGATCAGGCCCTGGGAAAGAAGAATTTCACCGATCTTCTTCCGTCTTCGCCCCAGCATTCGTTTAATCTGTTCCTCTCTGAAAAAATGAGCTTAAAACTACTAATCGAATTACTACTTTTGCAACTTTTGAGCGGAGTCGTCATTCTTTTCTACATGGTCCCAACCCTGCGAAGAAAGCCGAACTTTCTTTTCATCGGGGTACTGCA
This sequence comes from Chitinivibrionales bacterium, assembly GCA_014728215.1. NCBI lineage: Bacteria > Pseudomonadati > Fibrobacterota > Chitinivibrionia > Chitinivibrionales > Chitinivibrionales bacterium. The sequence continues at coordinate 9,806 of WJLZ01000162.1, read as the reverse complement.
GATATACTCCCTTTACCTTATCACTAAAATATCCAATGCGGGTAGCGGTCCCTAAATCAAAGGCCGGAGTAAAGCGGGGATCTGCACTCCATAGAAGCTCGTAATCTTCTCCGCCATGCAGAAACCACTGTTGCTGATCTCTTTTGAGAGCATTACCTAATTGTATCATTTCAGATGAAAAAGGTAAAGCATGAATGTCAAGTAATATCCCACACCTGCTTTCGTAGGCCAGCGTAGCGCATTCTTTGGAGATCCCATCGGAAACATCAATACAGGAATGCACATACCGGTTTCCCGCCAACCATGTTCCATAGTCAACCCGTGGTTCCGGTCGAACATGACGATCTATCAGAGGATTGAATCGCGCCATTGCTTTTTTTCTTCCCCATTTTTTAATGGCAGCAAGTCCGGCGGCACTCTCTCCAGGTGCACCGGTTACCCACAGGAAATCACCGGGTTTCGCCTTATCCCGCCGTAAAACCCTTCCAAAAGCCCGTCCGATCAGTGTAAGAGAAATCATCCAGCACGGCCCAGAAACAATATCACCACCAATCAGTTTGATATCCCATTTTCTGCAGCTTTCATTAAATCCTGCATATATCTTTTTCAACCGGTTTTCCAGATCCTTCAATTTTTTAGGAAAAACAATCTGAACAAGAGCCGCTTCAGGAACAGCACCCATCGCAGCACAATCACTGACATTGGATACCATTGCCTTATAGCCGATCTCTTTGAGGGTCATATAATCCAGAGAAAAATGGATATCCTCTACCAGCGAATCACCGGTAAAAACCAGTTTTTCCTTATTGCTGCAATGACGAACAACAGCATCATCACCGACACCGAAAGGATAGGTTTTTGATGGTTTATAGTTACAAAGAGGTTTGAGTTTTTCTAGGAGGGCGTATTCGGATGAAGGATACGTCTTTTTGTTTTTCGGGTTCCTGTTCATATAGATAAATATAAACTAATTGTCCGCTGTCCGGGGCTAAAAAACTGCAGAACTTAGAATGGTCAGTTACCGATCATTACAATTCGGGATGCCTGACGATTATGGGCGGAAACCCGAACGAGGTAAATGCCTGAGGTAAGATCGTTACTGGTGAGCAAATAATCCTGAGGACCAAATGCCTTGATTTTGGATACAACAGAACCGTCAATACCCACAATATCGATATTAAAAAGACCATCAAAGGGAACAGAGACGGCAATATTATCGGGACTATGGATATGGATTCCGAAGGATTGATCAACAAGTTCGGGATCATTGTCGACAGCAGTTTGGGAAAGTGAATAGATGGAAAAAGACTCATCCGAACGGTCGAGCGCCAGCGCCTCAGGATGACGGACCATCAGCTGGCAATGAGAGCATGCGATTGGTATACCCTGAAGTTCAAGGGGAATAGCCCAGGTATAAGAGTCTTTATGCGATGGAATCCGGTCGGCATGTCCTGTGCTGTTTTCCCCGATTGGTATCCACTGTCTGCCGTCATCCAGCGATAAAAGAAGTTCCACCGAATCGACGGCATCAGCATCGGCGCTCCAGCGAACCGTTACCTGGTCACCCACCCGAAAACGTTCGTTGCCGTTGGGAGAAAGAAGTGTTACAGCCGAATTGTAGAGATGATGATCGAGGATTTCTATTCCCGAGATGCCCGGTTCCTTTCCGGAAACCGGGATGAAGCGAATTTCCAGACCATTGCCATCATCAACCATTGCATCCGTTTCGATAATCCGAATGTCTGCTTGCCCCTGAATGGTGGCCTCATTCTGAGAAGAAGTGAAAACAGTATCATTTTCCACGATAATAGTCGCTGATGAACGATCACCAAAGGTTTCAATGCAGTGTAAGCGAAGCTTATAATGACCATCGGGTACCAGGGAAGAAGGAAAGGTTATTGTCATTGCACCTTTCCGGGCGCTTTTATAGATAGCGTGAGGTCCGGGGGCAAAAACGCGGGTAGTATTATATTCCTTGTTTGATTCAACCTCTATGCCGCCAGAAATAAAAGGAGATGCATCGAGCCATTTCCCATCAACCAGTCCTCCGCCTACATTGGCCTTCAGCGACGGATACTGGACCGATGTTTTCAGAATTCCGGTTCTGGTCGTGCCGTTTATGGTTGCGCTTGCTGAAATTGTTATTTCACCAACTGAGGAATCGGCGGTAAAAAGGCCGGTAGAATCGATTTTACCATCGCCATCAAGGGTCCATTCAATAGAAGGCTCAATATCAATAATATCTCCATTCCGGTCACAGGGAAGCGCTCTGAACTGGAGGGGGTTGCCCGGATTGACGGCTACCAGGTCGGGTTCGATTTTCAGAGAAGAAAAAACCAGGCCGTCTTCGGCAGTATAGGTAATGGGAAATATCAGGGTATCACAGCCCTCACCCCATAACGTTACCTGGGCAGTCTGTTTGTTAAAGGGGGCTTTAGCCTTATTGACAATACAGACGACATTCTGATCGGTGCCTTTCCCGAGAATCTGTGTGGTCAACCAGGGCGCATCTGCACGGGCTTCGAGATTCGGAAGTGTCGAACCGGGCGCTCCGGCGTTTACCGGTTTTATTGTTGTTGCCAGGAGTTCATCGTTTTTATTATGCCGGTCATCTAATGTCGGCGGTATTTCTTCCAAACGAAGGAAAGCTTTTTTTTTTAGAAGGATATCCGGATCTCCAAGCCATAAATCCCCGGCTTCATCAAAGCCGCCTTCAATTGGCGAATTAGCGGTGACCTGTATAGTCTCGCTTCCATCCTTCTTATACACCATCTGATTCTGAAACAGGACAACACTGTCTCTGGGAGCGCCGACACGCGCCCCCTGAGTTATTGTCAGCCAGTCATTGGAATTGGTTGCCCAGCGCATAACTCCCCATGAGCTTCCCGCAACATTCGCCTTCCTGATTCCCCACTCATTAACAATAGTAGCATCATCGCTTCTCCGCACCCGAGTAATAGTATAACCGTCCTGATTATGAGCGAAAAATGAGCCATCCGGTGATATCTCTCCTCCCATACCCGGGCGCTCATTGAAGATGCTCGCCTTTCCATCCTCAAGCTCAAAAACAGCGGCATGCCATTCGTCGTTGTGGAGAACAACAACACTGCCATGACTCAGTTCCGACGTCATGCTGAACTGAGAAACTCGATAAGGAAACTGGGCAACCGATTCCTTTGATTTCAGATATGTTTGAATTCTTTTTAATTTGCTGCAGTCATCGACTGTTGTGTAGTAGATCCAGTTTTTATGGGGCCAGTCTATCCAGGAATTTTCGGGTAGATTTTCCAGTAGAACAATTTCTTTGCCGGAACCATAAATGCCGGCAATACAGAGGCTTCCGTCTTTTTTTATATAAGCCAGTTCATTACCCTGCGGACTTATAACAGCACAACGTACCGGACCGGGATGTATTTGGGTGCTTTGGACAATCAGATCATTTTTAATTGTGTGCCGCATTATGGCTCCATAAAATGGCTTATGCCGGAGATATGTATTGTTATGAACGCTTACGGCAATACCGTCGAAGGCCTTCGGCGGGGCGATACCAACAGTAAGAACCACTATGAATGCAACAATTAATAATCGCATAACCAATTGAATTACCAGAAGGTTAAAAAATGGAAAACAAAGCTATTAAGGGGAAATATCCCTCTTCTAAGGGGTAAGATCTACTGCCACTGCCTGCGGGTTTTTTTATCAAAAAATTGAGTTCCTATCAATTCTTCGATTCTTCAATAATATATCCAAATATTTTTTGTTTTGCATGATTTTTTTTGCAGCCCATTGCTTGAAGCAATTCTGCTGCAACGCCTTTAGTTATCGTATGCGGATGAAAAAATACTATATTTCTTAGCATTCAAAAAAAAGGAGATATGCGAATGCTTGAAACAAAAATGAATGGAAAAAAGTGTATATCAGGCATCGGATCAGCGCTTGTTGATATACTTTTACAGGAAAGTGACGATTTTGTTGAGAAATCCGGCGCACCCAAAGGTGGAATGACCCTGGTGGATCGTGAAGTAATCGACGATCTTCTCTCAAAATCGGGCAATTCACCTGAAATCGTGCCCGGCGGTTCTGCATGTAATACTATCATGGGAGCAGGAAGACTGGGCGGTCCGGCCTGTTTTGTGGGCAAACGAGGTAACGATGATCTTGGCCGGCTTTTCGAAAAACAACTGAAAACATGCAATGTCGACCCGATACTCTTCCAATCGGATTCATCAACCGGAAGAGTGCTTTCAGTAATCACTCCCGATGCCCAACGGACCATGTTTACCTTTTTAGGTGCATCTTCCGAAGCTACCCCGGAAGAGATTCTGGAAGATCAGTATTCCGAGGCGGCGGTTGTCCATATCGAAGGATACCTGTTATTTAATGAACCATTGATAACAACAGCACTTTCGGCTGCAAAAAATGCCGGCGCCCTCGTTTCACTGGATCTGGCCAGCTTTACCGTGGTTGAAGCATCAAAAAATATTCTCGAAAGCCTGATCTCCAACTATGTTGATATTCTCATTGCCAACGAAGACGAGGCACGAGCCTTTACCGGTATTGACGATGAAAGCGGCGCACTTGAAGCTATGGCACAGAAAGCGGACGTTGCGGTCCTCAAAGTCGGTAAACGGGGAAGCTATATCGCTTCAGGCGAAAGGGTAACGAAAATCGGTATTAACGGTGACGGCTCCGCGGTTGATACGACCGGCGCCGGTGACCTGTGGGCATCGGGATTCCTCTATGGCCTGGTCAACGGCTATCCTGTTGAAAAATGTGGTGAACTGGGTGCTGCATGCGGCTATGAAGTGTGCCAGGTGATTGGAGCATCGATTCCCGATGCAGGATGGGACAGGATTCGAAAGCTGTTGTAATACTGCTCCCTGTATTTGTTTTCTCCCGGAAAAATCAACCTGCAGGATTGGAATCCGGAGAGGCGAGTCGGCGAAGTTCTGCGGTGTAATTACGGCAGATCCGGCTGCTTTTTTCTACGCCCGCGACCGGATCCAGAAGCGGAACGCTGTTGAGGCGGATATTAAGAAGTGCAAACCAGAACGCACCGATATGCTCATATCGGCCCACACTGCTCTTCAGCGCCTCATACTCCTTTATATGAGCGGTATCCCTGTCGAGCAGATATTTTTTTAGTTCCTGTGCCATGGATTCTGTTTTTTTGGCAATTTCTCCGGTTATTTTTATTTCCTCTCCCGGTTCTTCATTGTCGGCTGCAGAATAATCCACCCTGTCTCCGCACATGGCTCGTGTCAGCGCTGCGGTGCCGGTGTCATAATAGGAATAGCAATCCGGTGAAGTAGGGACACACCGGTAATCACCGTGGGGATGAAGCTTTGTTATGTAGATATCACAGGTGGGAGCATTGCCGGGGGTGCCGCGGCGTATACAGGAATAGATCGTTTCGGGAAGAATAGATTTCATACAGAGCATGGATTTGCATTTGGTGCAGAAACATGGCCGTCGTGTGCAGTGTGACGAAAACACATAATGACCCTTTCCCCAGGGACCGGTTTCAACAGGATTCGTCGGTCCGAAGAGAGCGTAAAGGGGAACGTTCAACGCGGCTGCGGCATGCATGGCGGCCGTATCACCAGTAATGCACCCCTTTGCAAAAGAGATGATCGCCATTGACTTGCGGAATGTTGTCGCTCCCGCAGCAAGCGTACACCCCTCGCCTATTCCCTGCTGCACTCCTGTTGCGCTGTCCAATTCCGCCAGAGCGCCGGTGACAACAATGCGCCATCCGTCTTTCACCAGCATCCTTCCAAGGGCAACAAAATGCTCCACCGGCCAGCGCTTCGCCGAAAAAGCGGCTCCCGGCTGAAAAATCATAATTTTCTCCTGCTCGCAATCGATACCTTGGGCGTCTAACCACCGAGTGGCATCCTCTTTTTCGTCCCTGGTCAGGAAAATCGAATATCCTCCCCCATGTTCTTTTACCGATGCAATCCTCCGGTAAACATCGGTTGCATGAAGGTTATTTGCCGGACGATACCAGGGGATGGCATAGAGATACTGCGACCAGGTGTCGGGAACAGCATGATTTCCTTCCCGGAGGTACTGCCGTCCTCTTTTTTCCTTTGCCGCAATCAGTGGCATCAAAGAGGATACATAGGAATGCTGACAAAGGTTATAGACGGTATCATACTCAACGCTGTTAATTGCCTGCAGCTGTTCTTTCAGGCTATCGAGACCGGCAGCGCCTTTCCCGCTGTTAATCCAATCCCGAATTTCTTTCCGGGAAAACCGGATTATTCGGTCACACCGGGGATTGTTTTCGATTCCCGCCTCGAATCCCTGTTCGACAAGAAAGTCGATCGAGCAATCGGGATCGCGGGCCTTAAGTCCCTCCAGAACCGGCGTGGCCATGATAACGTCACCGAGGTTGTTGGGGAGGATTATCAGGATTCGGGGATTTTTTTTCAACCGGTCCACGTTATTTATACCCCTTTTCGCCATAGGTATACGTCCGGGCGATCTCCGCGGCCGCCAGCACGAGAAGATCCTCATCGGTCAGCATCTCTTTGTCCAATTTGCAGCGAGCTTCAGCGAGCATCCGCTCAAATTCCCGGTCGATTGGGAGGCTGTCGTTCTGGTTCATAAGCATTGATGTAACATTTATTTCAGTGGGTTCCTGCCCAGCCATTCGGCGACACTATTCCAGAGGCGATACGCTTCATCGTTGGTTTCGGCAAGCTGATTGTTTTGTATCAGCTCTTGATCCGGCTGCAATTTACCGGACAGGGCATCCAGAAAAAGCGGTGTATTCACTTTATTGGTACAAACAGCCGTTATGCAGAGGGCAACCCGGGCGGTATCGACCTGAAGTTTGCTCCAGGAGTAATCCTTTGAAAAGAGGTGCCCGGCAAAGGGACCGATTCCAGTGATATTTTCGATCAGCCGCCGAGGCATCTCCTCAGTTGGTTCGGGCTTTTGGGCATACTGCGCTGCAGTGGCGCAATAGAAGAGCGTATCATCGAGAACGTCCCCGGCAGAGCTGGCGGTTTCCTGCAGTTCATTTTCATGCTCCATGCAGGCAAAAAAACTTGCTCTGATTTCATCGAGATCGGGCTCGGTATCGAGCAAGGTGGATACATCGCATACATGCTTGAGCCGCTGAGCGTCCTTGCCTTTACCGGTGGGGATTCCGAGCGTATCGGGACCAAGGGTGAGCAGTTTGTCGCCGATAATACTTGCCGGCGTCGGGAGCTCCGCCTTAACGGTTGCCTGATAAAGCTCTCCACACACCACGGGAATAAAACGAGTTTCATAAGGACTTCTCCGAAGCTGGATATCGAGCATAATCGAGGTCATGGGTGGATCGGTGAACATTGAGTTATAATAGAGGTAATAGCTCGAAATAGGTATCCAGGGCTTTGTTTTGTGGCGGCGGGGCTCCCAATGGGTAAAGGCGCCGTATTTTTGTATACAAAGGTCAAGGATTTCTTCAATGTCCCCGACAGGAATATCCGTGGCAATATCAACATCGATGGAAAACCGGTAAGGTTTCTTTAGAATGAGAAGGAGTGAATTTCCTCCTTTGAACTGATACGAAAGCCCGGCATCGGAAAGCTCGGCGACCAGCTCAAGACAGTGCACCGCCTGTTCGGCAAGCTCAGCCGGAGCATCGAATCGGCATGTTTCAATATGACTTTTTTCAAAATAGACAGGATCGGCAATCGTCATGAAATCCTCGCATTATGCATTATTCAATATATCATTATTAATAGTATATATTTATTGAAAAAGATAATCACGGTTAAAATGAAAGTCGAAGGTCAAGAGAAGAGGATAATGGATTGGGATGGTGGAGGAAAATAAGAAGTTATTCTTTTAAAAATACTAACGCTTGATTTTCAAAACACCGATAGTATAATAATGTATTCAATGCTGTAATGAATTTTTTCTCTTTTTCGTGTAATGAATAGAGCAATAACGATACTTCTTATCCTGATTGGGTTTCAGATAATTGGAGCCCAGGAGCAGGCGACTGCGGAAAAGGCGGCGGTCCTCCCCTTCTCGACGCTTCTGACTCCTCCCGAATGGGATGGGATAGGTCCTGCTCTGGGTGAGATCTGCGCGGCAAAGCTTTCCCATACCGGTCTTCAGATTCTCGACAGGAGACGTATCAATTCATTTATCACCGATATCGATTTTCCCTCTACCGGGTATTTCGATAAAACCAAGCTTCGTGAAACATCCGGCCGATATGGAATTACCGTCGTCGTTAAGGGTGAATTCCTCTTTTCCATGGGGAAATGCAATATCACAGGGAAGGTTATCGACGCCGAATCCGGGTTGATAATAAAGACTATCGAGAAACTCGTGCCTGCAAAGGGGAGTGAAATAATCAAAGTACTCAATGATATTGTTAGTGGAACCGCATCGGTCCTCAACCTCTCCCAATTATCCGAGGCGCTTACCGCTATCGAAAAGCAGGGAAGCGGCAATATCGAGGCGCTCACCGAATTCGGTCTTGGGTTCGACGCTCACATGGGGATAAGCGATTCAATCGATTATCGCAAAGCATATAAACATTACTCTGCAGCATTGAGGGAAGATACTGATTTCGATCTGGCCCGTTCCTACCGCGCACTCATTGCCCCAGAACTCGGAGAGGACCTTCCGGAAATCGAAGAAAGGGAAACGCCCCAACCGGAAATAGATTCGCTCGATTTTTCCGAGGCCCTTCCGGCCGAAAAGGAAATTATGGAACTTCCGGCGGATTCGGCAACCCAAAAGGATTCAACAGACACGCTGGAGCACGATATTGCCGGACCGGTACAGCAAAAGCCGGTATCGGAAGAAGATACTGTCGAATATGAAATTGTCCGGACTTATTACAGCGACGGCACACTCAAGGAAGAAGCGCGATATAAAGACGACGAACGGGATGGACTCACCAGACACTTTTATCCGGGCGGCAGCCTGAAAGCAGAAATATATTACCAGGCTGATATTCCCGACAGTGTCTGCCGTCTTTATTACGAAAACGGCGCGACTATGTCCAAAGTCTTATACGTCAAGGGGCGAAGGGAAGGAATCAGTAGAACGTATTATCCCGACAGTGCTCCCCGAAGTATTATTCCCTTTAGAAGGGGAAAACCGCATGGAGAAACAGAGCATTATTATAAAAATGGTGAAATCAAGCAGAAGGCCACCTATGAAAACGGGAAACTCGTCGGAAATTCCTTTCTTTATTATGAAAGCGGGAAGCCGAAAGCCAGGTTGAGCTATCATAATAATAAACCCGACGGTGTTTCGAGGCTCTTTTACGACAACGGCCAACTGAAAAGTGAGACCTTTCATACAAAGGGAATTCGTGAAGGGCCGACTACCATCTATTATGCAAACGGTCTGGCCGAAAAGATCGAAATGTATCATAATGGAGAAATTGACGGCAAAGTGAAGGGATTTTATCCAAACGGAGAACTCGAGTATATTTACAATTACAAGGACGGTGTCAGACATGGCCCTTGCACAGAATATTATGAGAACGGTTCTTTAAAAAGCAGAACAAAATACAGAAAGGGCGAGATTGCCGGCAAACAGATATCATGGTACCCAAAGGGTGAAATCAAAGAGAAAATCAAGCGGAACAGGGACGGCAAAGAGACTGAAGTTATCACCTACTACGAAAATGGAGAACCAAAGCTTGAAATGAACTTTCGAAAGGGCAAGAAAGAAGGTACCCATCTGCGGTACTATTCCAATGGGAAAGTCCAGGCAAAACTTCACTATAATAACGATAAATTAAAGGGTGTACAAAAGTATTATACCAAAGACGGTCGGTT
>WJLZ01000161.1 GCA_014728215.1 Chitinivibrionales bacterium | reverse complement strand
CCGCACTACCGACGTTACCGGTTCGATTCAGCTTGGCGAAGGTGTTGAGATGATCATGCCGGGAGACAATGCATCGTTGGAAGTTGAATTGATAGCGCCGATTGCGATGGAGAAAGAGCTCCGCTTTGCGATCCGTGAAGGCGGACGGACGGTTGGCGCCGGTGTTGTAACAGATATTATTGAGTAGGAATACAGTCTATCTATTGTATTGTAATAAAATTACTGTTGGTGTAGAGGTAGAGTAATGCTGTCTTTACAGGCAACACAACACCTAAAAATCAGGAAAGCAAATGCCGAGAGATAAAATTAAACTGGAGTGTACATCGTGCAAGAGGCGCAATTACACGACAACAAAAAATAAACGGAAGCATTCCGGACGTGTGGAATTCAAGAAATACTGTCCTGCTGAACAGAAGCGAACCATGCATAAGGAAATGCGATAATCTGAAATAATACAGGTCTGTAGCTCAATTGGTAGAGTAGTGGTCTCCAAAACCATTGGTTGGGGGTTCGAGTCCCTCCAGGCCTGCGATTGCAAATATTATGAAAAAATTTATTCAGTACTTAAAAGATGTTCGTGTTGAAATGAGTAAGGTCAGCTGGCCGAGCCGTGATGAACTTATTAGTGCTACCGTTCTGGTATCGGTATTGAGTATTATCGTAGCAATATGCGTAAAGGCATTTGATCTTGCACTCAGTCGAGTGCTGAACATTTTTTTAAGTATGTAAAACTATAGTGTAAAAGGATTGCGCATGGCAACTCGATGGTATGCGGTCCATACCTACTCGGGACAGGAATCAAAAGTTCTGCAGATAATTCAGGACCTGATTGAAACAAAAGAAGCTGGTGGCAAGATAACCAATGTTTTAATGCCGACCCAGGATGTTGTTCAGGTAAAGGGTGGGAAAAAGCTCAAAACAACAAAAAAGTTTTTCCCCAGCTATCTTCTTGTCGAGATGGAGCTTGATAAGGAGACGATGCACCTGATCCACAATATTAGTGGAGTTACCGGGTTTGTAGGGCAAAAGAGACCCCAGCCGCTTCGTGAAGAAGAAATCAGGCGTATTCTGGGGCAGACCGAAAAAGGAACACAGCAGGAAATTTCCGAAATTCCCTTTCAGATTGGTGACACGATCAAGATCAAGGAAGGGCCTTTTAAGGATTTTGACGGTGTTGTTGATGAAATCCACCCCGAAAAGGGAAAGATAAAAGTGATGGTGAGTGTCTTTGGGAGGTCGACGCCGGTTGAGGTCGATTTTGCGCATGTAAGTTCACTCAGTTGAGTAGTCTGATTATTAAAGGAGTACACTGCATTGGCAAAGAAAGTTATCGCACAAATCAAATTGCAGATTCCGGGCGGGAAGGCAAATCCTGCGCCTCCTGTTGGTCCTGCCCTGGGACAGCACGGGGTCAACATCATGGAGTTTTGCAAGTCGTTTAATGCAAAAACAAAAGATGCCCAGGGAATGATTACCCCGGTAGTCATTACTGTTTATGCCGACCGGTCGTTTACTTTTATTACCAAAACGCCCCCGGCATCGGTACTGATTCTCAAAGAAATCGGTATTAAAAAAGGATCGGGAGTTCCCAATAAAGAATTTGTAGGAAATATCACCAGGGACAAGATCCGAAGTATTGCCGAACTGAAAATGAAAGATCTAAACGCCGCCGACATTGATGCGGCGATGCGCATGATAGAAGGCACTGCCCGAAGTATGGGAGTGAAAGTCGCCTGATAATTGTGTGTTCGCAATTACCACAACGGATTAGAGGAGTTCAAAGCAGATGAACAGAAGTAAAAAGTGGGAGAGCGCACGGTCAAAGCTGGATAAAGCGAAAGAGTATTCTCTTGCCGAAGCCATCGAGTTCCTGAAAGCGAATTCCCACATCAAATTCAATGAAACAGTCGATGTCACAGTGATGCTTGGTGTCGATCCGAGAAAAAGCGACCAGGTGGTCAGGGGATCGGCTCTCCTGCCGAACGGCCTGGGAAAAACCGTCAGAGTGCTCGCCTTTGTTCAGGGTGAGAAAGCACAGGAAGCACAGGATGCCGGAGCCGATTATGTTGGGGCAGAAGATATGGCCGAGAAAATTACCGGTGGATGGCTCGAGTTCGACGCTGTTGTCGCTACTCCCGACATGATGAAAGTTGTCGGGAAACTGGGGAAAATCCTCGGTACGCGGGGGCTTATGCCCAATCCCAAAATCGGAACAGTCACCATGGATATCGGAAAGACAGTTTCTGAACTGAAAAAAGGTAAAGCCAAGTTCAGAGTGGATAAAGGCGGTATTCTTCACGCACCGGTGGGAAAACTGGCCTTTGATACACCACAGCTTGCTGAAAATATAAAAGCCCTGTATGATGCGGTTCTGAAAGCGAAACCTCAGGCTGCAAAGGGACAGTATATCAAAAAAGTTGTCCTCAGCAGTACCATGGGGCAAGGCGTTCGCATTGATGTAAATGATTTACGTTAATTGAAATCACACTATTTTCGATCAAAATGCATGCTCCGGTTTTTATCCCGGGGCTGAGCTTTTATCAAAAGGAAAGACGATGTCTACACGAGCAGAGAGAACAAAAGCGATTGAAAACCTGAAAAATCGGTTCGAGCAGGCCTCCGGCATTTATCTCACCAATTATACCGGGATTAATGTCGAAAAAATTACTCAACTGAGATCGGATTTCAGAGAAAAGGGTGTTCAATACGGGATAGTGAAAAATTCCCTGGCCCGGATCGCTCTGGAGCAGTTGGGAAAAGAAAATCTTATTCCCTATCTGAAAGGACCGATCGGTGTGGCCTTTGCCGCAGATGATCCGACTGCGCCTGCAAAAATTATAAAAGAATTCAAAAAAGCAAATAAGGGCCTGCTTGAGGTCAAGGTTGCCAGTATCAATCAAAACCTTTTCGAAACTGCCGATGTTGCACGGTTGGCGGATATTCCAAGCAGAGAAGTTCTTCTTTCCCAACTGCTGTCGTGTTTGAAGGCGCCAACGACCAATCTGGCCGGCGCGCTGAATGGAATTCTGGTGAAGTTTGCCGGTACACTGGATGCTGTACGAAAGAAAAAAGAAGAAGAGGCAAAATAATCAGGATTTGAAAACTAAATAAGAATAATTTAATTACTTTTTAAATTTTACAGGAGGTTAATTGTGGCTACCTTAACAAATGAAGAGATCATCGACGCCATAGGTAACAAGACCGTGCTCGAGCTTTCCGATCTTATCTCTGCAATCGAAGACAAATTCGATGTCAAAGCTGCTGCGCCGATGGCAGTTGCTGCAGGTCCTGCTGCACCGGCAGCCGGAGGTGAAGCTGCAGCCGAAGAAAAAACTGAATTTGATGTTGTGCTCAAAGATATTGGAGCAAAGAAAATTCAGGTGATCAAAGTCGTTCGTGCAATCACCGGTCTCGGACTCAAAGAGGCAAAGGACCTTGTTGAAGGCGCTCCAAAGCCGGTCAAGGAAGCTATTGCTCAGGATGAGGCCGACAAAATCAAGAAACAATTAGAAGAAGTAGGCGCTGGCGTAGAGATCAAATAGATTTGCGGTGGTCCTTAATTCAACCTTGGGGTACAAAAATAGTGTTTCAGCAGCAAAGAGTGCTGAAAGCTGTTCCCTATTTTATACCCGCAGGTGAATGCTGTTCAATTAACCATAAATCCTCAATCATTTTGTAATTATAGAGGAACTGCCAAATGGTAAAACGTAAATCGTATTCTCAAATACAGGCCATAATGGACCTGCCGAACCTTTTAGAAATTCAGACTAAGTCATATAGTGAATTTCTCCAGCCGGATGTGCCATCTCGCCTTCGAAAGAACCAGGGGTTGCAGGAAGCTTTTCGCAATCTCTTTCCGGTTCATGATGTAAAAGGGTATTATTCGCTTGAATTTGACGGATATCGTCTGGGGGTGCCGAAGTACACTCTCAGTGAATGTAAAGAACGAGGCATGACCTATGCCGCTCCGTTGAAAATGGATGCATCGTTGCTTGTTTACGAACAGGACGGTGAGACGAAAAAGTTTATTGAAAAAATATCCAATGAGGTCTACATTGGCGAAATCCCCCTCATGACTGAACGGGGAACATTTGTCATCAACGGCGCCGAACGTGTTATTGTCAGTCAGTTGCACCGTTCGCCGGGTATTACTTTCGATGAAGTCCTTCATCCTAACGGCAAAAAACTGTTGACCGCACGGATTATTCCCCAGCGAGGTTCCTGGGTTGAACTTATTCTTGATGTCGACGATGTCTTGATAGTTAATATCGACCGGCGGAAAAAGATGCCGGCATCGATTCTTCTGCGTGCCCTTGGTTTTTCTACCGATGAAGAAATCCTTGCGCTGTTCCACGACTCCGAATCGGTGAAGGTGAATGATTCGAATAAAGAAAAAGTCCTTGGTTCCGTAGTATCAAAAGTAGCCTTCAACGAAGAATCGGGCGAAATTGTTATCGATGCCAATGAAGTCGTAACCGAAGAAAAATGGAATGCCCTGATCGAGAACAATATCGGTTCTATCGATATACTCAAGGATGTCGCCAATCCCGAGAATATGATTGCCCGGAATACGGTGCTTGGGGATCCCACGAAATCCGAAGAAGAAGCCTTATTCTATATTTATGCCACAATGCGGCCGGGCGATCCACCCAATGTTGAAACGGCCCGTAACCTGATTACCCGGATGTTTTTCGATGAAAAACGGTACGATCTGGGTTCTGTGGGACGGTACCGTGTTAACACCCGTCTGGGAGTCGAGGCTGAAACAGAAGCGAATATTCTAACCCGTGAAGACTTTGTTGCGGCGTTCAAATATATGATCGGCTTGAGTGCAGGAGTCGGGTTTATCGATGATATCGATCATCTCGGTAATCGCCGTGTACGTTCTGTCGGCGAACTCCTCACCGCCCAGTTTACTGTCGGTCTGACCAGAATGGTTCGGACTATCAAAGAACGGCTCAGCTTGCGGGATGTGGAAAATGTTACACCCCAGGATCTGATCAATGCCCGGACTGTCTCTACTGTTGTGCAGGCCTTTTTCGGTTCGAGTCAGCTTTCTCAGTTCCTCGATCAGACAAACCCCCTTGCCGAGCTTACCCATAAACGACGGGTCAGTGCTCTGGGACCGGGCGGATTGACACGGGAACGGGCCGGCTTTGAAGTCCGTGACGTTCACCATACTCACTATGGCCGACTCTGTCCGATTGAGACCCCTGAAGGTCCCAACATCGGACTGATCGCATCACTGAGTACTTTTGCACGGGTAAATGAATTCGGGTTTATCGAAACACCCTATCAGAAGGTGGAAGACGGCCGGATTACCGGTAATGTCGAATACCTGACTGCCGATCAGGAAGACAAGTACATAATCGCTCAGGCGAATACACCGGTTGACGGCAACGGTAATATAAGAGAATCCCTGGTCTTTGCCCGGTATCGCGGTGATTTTCCGCTTGTTTCGCCGAAAGACATTACTTATATGGATATCTCTCCCATGCAGCTCGTTTCGGTTGCTGCCGGATTGATTCCCTTCCTCGAGCACGACGATGCCAACCGTGCTTTGATGGGCTCCAATATGCAGCGACAGGCGGTTCCATTGATCTCGACCGAATCACCGCTGGTGGGTACCGGTATGGAAGCCCGTGCGGCGCAGGATTCCGGATGCATGATTATCTGTGATTGCACCGGTGTCATTGAAAAAGTCGATGCTGCAAAGATCGTTGTCAAAAAGACCAAGGAAAATGCCGATGACAGCATTTTAGAGCTGACCGAATACCGGACTTACGAGCTGACCAAATTCCAGCGTTCGAACCAGGATACCTGTATCAATCAGAATATCTGTGTTCAGGCCGGACAGAAGGTCAAACCGGGAGATGTTCTTGCCGACGGTCATGCTACGGCGGAAGGTGAGCTTGCGCTCGGACGGAATGTCATTGTTGCCTTCATGCCCTGGCGTGGCTATAATTTTGAAGATGCTATCATCGTCTCCGAAAAACTTGTTGCCGAAGATATTTATACCTCGGTACATATCGAAGTCTTTGAAACCGAGGTCCGGGATACCAAACGGGGACCCGAAGAACTTACCAGGGAAATTCCCAATGTCAGTGAAGATGCGCTGAAAAATCTCGATGAAAACGGTGTTGTCAGAGTCGGTACCGAGGTTGAAGCCGGGGATATCCTTGTTGGTAAAGTGACTCCAAAGGGTGAAACAGAGCTTTCGCCTGAAGAACGGCTGTTGCGCGCAATATTCGGCGAGAAGGCCGGTGATGTTCGCGATTCGTCACTCAAGGCACCTCCCGGACTCAAAGGTATTGTCATTGATACGCATATTTACTCTCGAAAAGAACGTGACAAACGGTCAAAGAAAAAAGATAAAAAGCGCATCGATGAAATCAAAAGCACGATCAGTAAACAGATTATGGAGATTCAGGAAGCCTGTGTTTCCAAAATGACGCAGCTTTTGACCGATACCACTACGAAAGAAATCAAGAACATACATACCGGCGAAGTCGTCGTTCCTGAAGGAAAGAAATGGCGGAAGACCATGATTCAGAAGCTCGATTTGTCGAGTTTGAATGTCGATGAAGGTATGTGTAACGATCCCGATCGTGATAAGAAGGCTGTGCAGGTTCTGTTTACTGCAAACGATCTTATCGCAAAGCTTGAAGACAAGCTTGATAAGGAAATCGACAAGGTCGTGCGGGGAGACGAGCTCAAACCGGGTGTTCTTCAGCTTGTAAAGGTCTATGTGGCCAAGAAGCGGAAGCTTTCGGTGGGTGATAAAATGGCGGGCCGCCACGGTAACAAGGGGGTAATTTCCAAGATAGTTCCTCTGGAAGATCTTCCCTTTATGCCCGACGGTTCTCCGGTTGAAATTATTCTTAACCCGCTCGGTGTGCCGTCACGTATGAACATCGGACAGATTCTCGAAGCCCATATGGGTTGGGCAGCTGAGAAGCTCGGTGTGAAAATTGCTACTCCCGTATTTGACGGCGCCAATTATAGCGACGTGCTCGACATGCTCGGAAGTGCCGAGTTGCCCTCAAACGGAAAAGTACGTCTCCGGGACGGCCGTACCGGTGAATCGTTTGACCATGAAGTGACAGTTGGACCACTGTATATGTTGAAATTGTGTCACCTGGTAGATGACAAGATTCACGCCCGTTCTATCGGTCCCTACTCACTGGTAACACAGCAGCCGCTTGGTGGTAAATCACAGTTCGGCGGACAGCGTTTTGGTGAAATGGAAGTTTGGGCTCTTGAAGCATACGGCGCTGCGTACACGCTGCAGCAGGTATTGACCGTTAAGAGTGACGATCTTTCAGGACGGTCGAAAATCTATGAGTCTATTGTCAAGGGTGAAAATGCTCCGATGCCCGGTGTGCCCGAATCATTCAAAGTTCTGATCCGGGAAATCAAGGCACTGGCTATCGATATACAGTTTGACACCAACGAAGAAATGTAGTACTCAATAAAAGGGAAATTGAAACGAACATGATTATGAAAAAGACCCTATTCCAATATAAATCCTTTTGGGGAAGGAGGGTACCCTGTGGCTACTCCCAATGCACGTGCTGACAGCAATGGTTTTGAAATTAACGAGGTGACAATCCGTCTTGCCTCTCCCGATACAATTCGCAACTGGTCGTATGGAGAAGTAAAAAAGCCCGAAACAATCAACTATCGCTCCTTCAAACCTGAACGTGACGGTCTATTTTGCGAAAAAATATTCGGGCCTGTGCGTAATTGGGAATGTAATTGTGGGAAATACAAGAGAATCCGGTACCGGGGCGTCGTTTGTGACCGGTGCGGGGTTGAAGTAACGCATTCAAAGGTACGTCGTGAAAGAATGGGACACATCGAACTTGCGGTCCCTATTGTTCACATATGGTTTCTCAGAGGTACCCCTTCACATGTCAGTTATCTCTTAGGATTGCCCAATACGGTTCTCGAAAGAGTCGTCTATTACGAATCCTATATTGTTATCGATCCGGGTGATACCGATCTCCGGAAAGGGACGCTGCTCAGTGAAGACGATTATATCGAACTCGAAGAGCAGGGTAAACAGTTTGTTGCCAAAATGGGCGGTGAAGCGGTTCTTGAAATGCTTGCCACGCTTGATGTTGAAGAACTGTCAATCGATTTACGTTCGAAAATAAACATCGAGTCGTCGGAACAGAGAAAACAGGACCATCTCAAACGTCTCCGGGTTGCCGAAGCCTTTCTGAAATCCGGTAACAGGCCGGAGGACATGGTTATGCGTGGGCTGCCGGTGCTTCCTCCCGACCTTCGCCCACTGGTCCCGCTCGAAGGCGGCCGGTTTGCAACATCCGACCTTAACGATCTGTACCGCCGGGTGATTAACCGTAACAACCGTCTGAAGAAACTCATTGAAATTATGGCGCCCGATGTTATTCTGCGGAATGAAATGCGGATGCTTCAGGAAGCGGTCGATACGCTCTTCGATAACGGCAGACGGTCATTCTCGGTCAAGGGTGAAGGAAAACGTCCCTTGAAATCGTTGAGTGACCTTCTCAAGGGAAAGCAGGGACGGTTCCGGCAAAATCTGCTCGGAAAACGGGTAGACTATTCTGGACGATCGGTCATTGTGGTCGGCCCCGAACTGAAAATTCATCAGTGTGGCCTGTCGAAAATGATGGCCCTCGAATTGTTCAAACCCTTTGTGATTCAGAAACTTGAAGAAAAAGGGCTGGTCCAGACTGTCAAAAGCGCCAAAAAATTTGTTGAAAAGGAGCGGCCCGAAGTATGGGATATTCTCGAAGAAGTTATTCGAGACCATCCGGTACTCCTTAACCGTGCACCGACACTTCACCGGCTCGGTATTCAGGCCTTCTTCCCGGTACTGGTTGAGGGTAAGGCTATCAGGCTTCACCCATTGGTATGTGCGGCATTCAATGCCGATTTCGACGGTGACCAGATGGCCGTGCATGTGCCGCTTTCTTTCGAATCGCAGATAGAGTGCCGTCTGCTCATGTTGAGTGCAAATAACCTCCTCAGTCCGGCGTCCGGGCAGCCGATTATGGTGCCTTCGCAGGATATCGTGCTGGGTATTTACTATATGACTAAAATGGCACCCGGGAAAAAAGGTGAAAACAGATATTTTTCCGATGCCAGCGAAGTCATTCATGCGCTCGAAAGCAAGCAGATTGGTCTGCACGCAAAAATCAACGTTCGTCACGACGGACAGAAAATCGAAACAACGGCCGGACGGATTATTTTCAACGGTGTCCTTCCCGAAGGAATTCCCTTCAGTAATGAGCTGTTGAATAAAAAGAGAATTCAGAAACTGGCGGCACGGGTTATTATGGAAAAGGGTAACAAAGCCGCCTGCAAATTTCTCGACGATATCAAAGATCTCGGTTACGAGTATGCAACTCGTGCTGGAATAACATTCGGTGCCGAAGACCTTGTCGTTCCGCCGGAAAAAGATGAAATTGTCAATAGTTCAGTTGAAGAAGTCAAACGCATCCGGAAACAGTACGACCGCGGTATTATTACCGAAGGTGAGCGCTATAACAAGATCATCGACCTCTGGACCCATACAACCAATATGGTTGCAGACGTTATGGATGATGCTCTTGCGCAGGACAAGGATGGGTTTAATCCTGTATATATTATGAAAGATTCCGGTGCTCGGGGAAGTAAAGACCAGATAAAGCAGCTTGCCGGTATGCGTGGATTAATGCAGAAACCGCAGAAGAAGATTACCGGTTCTGTTGGTGAAATTATCGAAAATCCGATTATTTCAAACTTCAAGGACGGCTTGACGGTCCTTGAGTATTTTATCTCGACCCATGGAGCTCGAAAGGGGTTGGCCGATACGGCTCTGAAAACTGCCGATGCCGGATATCTTACCCGTCGGCTTGTTGACGTTGTACAGGATATCGTTGTTACGGCGGATGACTGTAACACGATCAAGGGTATCGAAATTGAGGCGCTGCAGGAAGGTGATGAACTGATGGAATCGCTCTCGACCCGTATAATTGGACGGGTTGCTCAGGAGGATATTTACGATCCGATTACCGAAGAGCTGATTTGTCCGGCAAATACCGAAATCGATGAAGATACTGCGGTGCGGATAGAAAAATCGGGTATCGATCGTCTAAAAATCCGGTCCATTCTCACCTGTGACGCTCGATATGGTGTTTGTAAGCGGTGTTACGGCAGGAATCTGGCCACCGGAAAGGCCGTGGAAATTGGCGAAGCGGTTGGTATAATGGCCGCCCAGAGTATCGGTGAACCCGGTACACAGCTCACCTTGCGGACCTTCCATATCGGTGGTACGGCATCACGTCTGATCGCCCAGTCCCAGGAGAGTACCAAAATCGACGGTAAGGTGTATTTACACAATGTCGAAACGGCCGAACACGAAAATGGTACTGTGGTGATGAACCGGGCCGGAGAGCTTGCTGTTCATGATGAACAGGAGCGGGAACGGTTCAGATATAATGTTCCCTACGGTGCCTTTTTGAAGATATCGAATGAACAGGATATTAAAAAGGGGCAGGTACTCTTCGAATGGGATCCCTACAATAATGTCATTATGGCAAATAAGGGTGGAAAAGTCGAGTTCAGCGATATTGTTGAAGGTGAGACATCCCATGAACAATTTGATGAGCGGACCGGAATAAGCAGTACCGTGGTTGTCGATCATCGGGAAAAGAAACTGCATCCGCATATCAGAATTATCGATAGTTCCGGTAAGCGGGTCGCCAACATAGCGGTGCCGACCGGATCATATCTGCAGGTTAAAAACAATCAGGAAGTCAATGAAGGTGATATTTTGGTGAAAATTCCGCGGGAGAGCGGAAAGAGCCGCGATATCACCGGTGGTCTGCCTCGTGTTGCAGAGCTATTCGAGGCTCGCCGACCCAAAGACAGCGCCGTCATTACCGAAATCGATGGAATTGTTGAATTCGGTGATACCGAACGCGGCAGCAGAAGGCTTGTTGTCAAGAATGATGCCGGTGATGCACGGGATTACCTGATTCCACTTGGAAAACATCTGCGGGTTCATGAAGGAGACCGGGTGAATGCCGGAGACCGACTGAGTGAAGGCGCTATCGATCCCCATGATATTCTCAGAATTATGGGTGAGAATTCCGTGCAGAAATACCTGCTTGATGAAATTCAGGCCGTGTATCGTCTCCAGGGTGTGCAGATCAACGACAAGCATATCGAAGTTATTGTGACTCAGATGCTGAAAAAGGTCAGGGTTGAAAATCCTGGTGAAACCGGATTTTTGGCTGGTGATGATGTTGACCGGAAGAGGCTCTTTGAAGAAAATGAAATGATTATCAACGAAGGCGGAACACCGGCAACGTTCAAGCCACTGTTGCTTGGTATCACCAAGGCATCACTGACTACCGAATCGTTCCTCAGCGCCGCCTCGTTCCAGGAAACGACCAAAGTCCTTTCCCGGGCAGCTGTTGCAGGAAAGACCGATCATCTCCGTGGTTTGAAAGAAAATCTGATCATGGGTAACCTTATTCCGGCCGGTACCGGCTTGCGGGACTACCGCAGATTACAGGTAAAAGACTTGGAATCGGATATTATTCCTGTGGAAGAACACGATGAAAACGAAGATTTTCTCGATTTGGGCGGAGTAATTGAATAAAACTATAGCTTGGTATTGATTTAGTATAGTGGAATTTATTATCTTGAAAGCTTATTTTTTTGCCAATTTAAGGAGTTAACTTTTGCCGACGATCAACCAGTTAATCCGAAAAGGGAGAAAAGCACAGATTAAACGTAACATATCTCGTGCTTTACAGGAATGCCCGCAACGTCGTGGAGTATGTACGAGGGTTTTCACGACAACTCCCAAAAAGCCGAACTCGGCTTTGAGGAAAGTTGCTCGTGTTCGTTTGACTAACCATATGGAAGTCAACGCATATATCCCCGGAGAAGGGCATAATTTGCAGGAGCATTCGATTGTTCTTATCCGCGGTGGTCGTGTAAAAGACGTTCCCGGTGTCCGATACCATGTTATTCGGGGCGCCCTTGATACGCAGGGTGTTGAAGACCGTCGGGGTGGTCGTTCAAAATACGGGGCAAAACGTCCCAAAAAGGCTTAATAAGGAATAAACGATATGGCACGTAGAAGAAGAGCTCAAAAACGAAAGATAGTCGGAGATCCGAAGTTCGGCAGTATACTGGTGACACGCTTTGTCAATAGTATCATGACTCGCGGTAAAAAACGCTTGGCCGAGAGAATCTTTTATGACGCACTCGATATTGTCGGCGAAAAAACCAATCAGGATTCTCTGAGTGTGTTTACCAAAGCTGTTGATAATGTCAAACCGGTTCTTGAAGTTAAATCTCGCCGGGTGGGTGGCGCCAACTATCAGGTACCGATTGAAGTTTCAACCGACCGTCGTTTGTCGCTGGCGATCCGCTGGCTGATTACCTATTCGAAAGCTCGTTCCGAAAAGGATATGTCGGAAAAGCTGGCAGGCGAGCTGTTGCAGGCGTACCGTAATGAAGGCGGTGCGATTCGTAAGAAAGTCGATACGCACAAGATGGCGGAAGCAAACAGAGCGTTTGCGCACTTCCGCTGGTAAGCGATTAGAAGATTACATCAGGATATAGATGGAATTAAGGTGATGAATGAATTCTCCTGGAAAAAAAGAGTTAGATCTTCACAATGTGCGCAACATCGGTATCATGGCTCATATCGACGCCGGGAAAACGACGACAACAGAACGAATTCTGTTTTATACCGGTATGGTGCACAGAATGGGAGAAGTTCATGACGGCAATACGGTTATGGACTGGATGGAACAGGAGCGTGAACGGGGGATCACCATCACCTCAGCGGCGATCACCTGTGATTGGAAAGATCGCCGGATAACGATTATTGATACACCGGGGCATGTAGACTTTACTATTGAAGTCGAACGTTCTTTGAGAGTTTTGGATGGCGCAGTTGCCGTATTCGATTCGGTTGGAGGCGTAGAACCTCAATCGGAGACTGTCTGGAGACAGGCCGACAAATACCACGTTCCCCGAATCGCATTCGTGAATAAAATGGATCGGACAGGTGCCGATTTTCACAACGTCCTTACTATGATGGAAAACAAGCTTGGCACAGTTCCTGTAGCCCTTCAGCTTCCCATCGGCAAGGAAGACTCCTTTGAGGGGGTAATCGATTTGATCGGATTGAAAGCCTATGTCTACGATGAAGAGACGCTGGGCACCCAGGTGGTCGAAAAAGATGTCCCGTCGGAGCTCAGTGAAGAAGCCGGACAGTATCGTGAAGCGTTGCTTGAGAAAGTATGTGATTTCAACGATGAACTTATGCAGGCAATGCTTGAAGGGGAGGCCATTACCGAGCAGAAAATTAAAAACGCTGTACGGGCCGGTGTGCTGAAGAATAAAATCAGTCCAGTCATCTGTGGTTCGGCTTTGCGAAATAAGGGAGTGCAGCAACTCCTGGATGCTATTATCGATTTCTTGCCTTCCCCACTCGAACGGGATGGAGTAAAAGGTCGGAACCCTGAGACGCATGAAGAGATTTTTCGAGAATTATCAAGCAGTGAACCCTTCAGTGCGCTCGTTTTCAAAATAGCATCCGATGCTCATGTCGGAAGGTTGGCTTTTATCAGAGTTTATTCCGGCAAAGCGGATATGAAAAGCGCATTGTTGAATCCCCGAACCGGGAAGAAAGAGCGGATAAGCCGCATCTTCCAGATGAAATCGAACCGGAGAAAGCAGCTTCGGGAGATACATGCCGGGCAGATTGTAGCGGTGGTAGGATTAAAAGATTCAAAAACGGGAGATACGTTGTGCGATGGCAAAAATCCGGTTTATCTGGAGCAGATGATATTTCCGCCGCCAGTTATTCGCCGATCAATCGAGCCTAAAAGCAGTGTTGATGAGGATAAACTGCAGAAAGCGCTCGAGAGTCTTACCGATGAAGACCCCACCTGTTCGGTGGTTATCGACAGTGAGACCGGACAACGTCTCATAGCGGGAATGGGAGAACTTCATCTTGAAGTGCTGATCGATCGTCTGATACGTGAGTTCAATGTTGCGGTACATGTTGGAAAGCCGCAGGTGACCTATCGTGAGACGATCACCGGCCGGGGCAAGGCCGAATATGAATTTTCTCAGCTTCTTGGGGGAAGGTCTCAGTATGCTCGGGTCATGTTGGAAGTGCAATCTTCCGATCCGTCACAGGATGTCGAATTTGTCGATGCTCGCTCGAAGGAAAGCGAGTTTCCCGAGGGGTTTTTGTTGGCAATTCGGCATGGTGTTCTCGAAGCATGCAGCGGTGGGGTAATGTCGGGATATCCCTTGCGGGGAATAACCGTCAGGCTTGTCGATGCAGTTTTCAGGGAAGACGATTCTACTGAGATGGCCTTTAAAATTTCTGCCGCGACGGCTTTCAATAATGCCTGTAAGAATTCCGCACCGGTATTACTCGAGCCCGTAATGAATGTCGAGATTGTGGTACCGCCCGATTTTATGGGAGCGGTGATTAACGATATAAATTCCCGGCGGGGAAGGGTAATAAATATTTCTACCCGAAAAGATGCCCAGGTTGTCGATGCTGAAGCGGCACTATCGGAAATGTTTGGATATGCAACTGCGTTACGTTCTCTGACTCAAGGCAGAGCTGTTTATTCGATGCAGTTCAGCCGGTACGATATAATGCCCGAGCAGTATCAAACAGAAATCTTAAAAAGAATCGGCAGATATTAACCAAAATTTAAGCAAATTTTACCACCGATAAAAGGGGTATTGACTATGGCGAAGGAAAAATTTGATCGATCGAAGGTGCATGTTAATGTGGGTACTATTGGTCATGTTGACCATGGTAAGACGACATTAACGGCAGCGATCACGATGCGTCAGGCGTCAAAGGGGTATTCGGAGATACGGTCCTTT
>WJLZ01000160.1 GCA_014728215.1 Chitinivibrionales bacterium | reverse complement strand
GCCATAAGGATTTTTTTCAAGCATTATAGTGCCAATATTTTCCGTTAGTCCGCTAACCACTGTTTTCGCGGGGAAATAACTATCTTTACTAAAAGTAAGCGCATCCTGGTTTGCCTGTTTATTTCCAAGAATTTGAGTTTTAATTGGAGCCTGGCGAACATGTACATGACCATTCTGGATAAATGATTTACAGATGGTTGACCTGCCATTCGCGGTTGTTTCAACAATTACCGGCATTATGTGTAGATTTTTGAGATGAGCGGGAAAACTGAATTTGCAAAATATACGGCACGAATGCTTCACAGGCGTTTGATAATAAAACGGGCAAGCGATCTGATGAATTGCCGGGTAGGGGGAGAGCGAAAAGAATACTTGGGAAATTTTCAGTGAAGCCCGGCGAGGACAGGAGATGTATTTCTTCTGAAAAAGACGCCCATAAAAATGAGCTTTGATCAACACCCGGGAAATCAATTATTTATTGAATCGTTGAATGTGTGATGTAAAATTCATTCTCAGAAAGGATGATGTATGGCGATTCTTACAAAAACCCAACTTGCAAAGCTCCGGAAAAAACTGAAGACGGATTCGGCGATCGCAGAACAATACGGTGTTTCCCGACAGGCGATATTCCAGCTCAGGAAAAAATATGGGATTGAATCGAGCCATGCAGAAATCCCCGCTCGCAATAAGAAGGTGATCGAACTCTATAAAAAGGGCATGACCGGAGCAAAAATAGCCGGAAAAATCGGCCTTTCTCTTTCTCAAACCCATCGAATTATTAATTTAGGCTCGAAAAAGAAAAGATCGAAGAGAAGATAAGAGCATTTATAAGGAATATTTGCTGTAACAAAACGCAATCCGGGCGCATTGATTTCCGATGAGAACGGCCTTACGCAAGTCGATACTGCAATCGTTATTGAGACCACCACCCAAACTGCCGGAAACAAGATTGACGAGATCTGTTTCGAATTCGACAGAACATTGCACTCTACCCGGAAAAACCACCGGGTAACATGTATTCAAAGGAATTCATTGAATTGATATTCGAGCAATCTTACAGCACGATTCAATTTCCGGTGGAACGAGGTATGGCAAAGCGGCGGAGCGCCGGCGTGTATTTTCGAACTCTGAAAAGAATCGGCCTGCTTCAGTGCATGCGACTCAGCTCATATCACCCTTCGGTTCAAAGAAATCAGGAGAATTGAAATGAAAGATGTTGTTGTTACTATTGAATGTTCGGTCGATGGATCGATTCGATGCAGGAGTTTTTCGGTTCACACGCTTGTAATCGGGAGCGGCGCGGCGGGATTGAATGCCGCGCTCCAGCTTCGTGCACGGGGTATTGACGATATCCTGGTTCTTACCGAGGGGCTCGACAAAGGAACGTCGATTAACACCGGAAGCGACAAGCAGACCTATTATAAACTCGGCATGTGTGGTGTGGAAAATGATTCTCCCCTGGAACTGGCGAGATCGTATTTTGACGGTGGGGGAATGCACGGCGACCTGGCGCTGGTTGAGGCAAGTGTGTCGCCGCGGGCCTTTATCAACCTTGTCAATCTCGGGGTTCCCTTTCCGCAGGACCGGTACGGCCGGTTTGTGGGATATAAAACCGATCATGACCCGCGTCGCCGGGCCACCTCTGCGGGGCCCTATACCTCACAACAGATGTGCCGTGCGCTTATCGGAGAAATCCGGCGTTTAAACATCCCGATAGTCGAGAAAAGAGACGCCGTCAAGCTGTTGACCCTCGATGAGAATGGCTCGAAGCGGGCGGTAGGTGTCATTGCAATCAATCGTGAAGAAAATGATTGTACGAAGCGATCGAATCTCTTTGAAGTGTACTATGCCGAAAATGTTGTTTTTGCGGTGGGGGGACCCGGAGGGCTATACGCAACGAGCGTCTATCCTGCCGTACATACAGGAGCAATCGGTCTGGCGCTCATGGAGGGGGCCTGGGCACAAAACCTTCCGGAATCACAATACGGCATGGCTTCGACCAAGTTTCGATGGAATGTCTCCGGGACGTTTATGCAGGTGATCCCCCGGTTTATCAGTACTGCCCCGGACGGCTCGAGTGATCCACAGGAGTTTCTGGCGCCCTTTTTTGACTCGCCGGGTGAAATGAACAGTATGATTTTTCTTAAAGGATACCAGTGGCCCTTTGACCCCCGGAAAATTATCAGGGGCTCATCGATTATCGATATCGCGGTATATATCGAAACAACCGTGAAAAAAAGGCGGGTTTTTCTGGATTTCAGAGAGAACAGTGCGGCTTTCGATTGTGCCCGATTAAGCTCTGAGGCCCGGGATTACCTCGAAAAATCGGGAGCGCTTTCGGGGACGCCGATTTCACGGCTGCAAAAAATGAATCCGCAAGCGGTCCGACTCTATGCCGACCAGGGTATCGATATCGGGAAGGAACCGCTGGAGATTGCGGTTTGTGCCCAGCACAACAACGGCGGCCTGGCCGGAAACCTCTGGTGGGAATCGATTAATATTAAACATCTGTTTCCAATTGGTGAAGTC
Source organism: Chitinivibrionales bacterium (assembly GCA_014728215.1). NCBI lineage: Bacteria > Pseudomonadati > Fibrobacterota > Chitinivibrionia > Chitinivibrionales > Chitinivibrionales bacterium. Next base: position 2,664 of record WJLZ01000160.1, on the reverse strand, counting down.
AACGGATCCCACGGGATCTACCGACCAGGCGGGTCGGCGCTCAATGCAGGACAGGTTGGGGGATTCAGGGCCGCCGAATATATCAAAGCACGGTATGCGCAGGTTCGGTACAACCGGAGCGAGGCCCGGAAAGCTGCTGAAGCCGCGTTCAAAGAGATATTCTCGTGGATGAAAAATTGCCGAAGTTCTTCGATGGATACCCGGGCTGTCCGTGACGAATTCCAGAAAAGAATGTCGCGGGCCGGGGCCCATGTCCGATCCCGGGACATTCTGGAAAAAGCCGTAAAGGAGGCTCGGGTACAGTGGAATACTCTACAGCAAAGCGGGAGCAAATTTGCCGGCGTAGCCGAACTCGCCGAGGCGTTCAGAAACCGCAGGCTCTGTTTCACCCACTCGGTGTACCTTGAGTCTGTCCTCTTTGCGCTCCAAAGCGGTGTTGGAAGCAGGGGGTCTTCACTGGTAATAAATTCCCAGGGTACAGCCATACACGCCGCTCTGGACGACACATGGCGGTTTCAGGTTGAAAATTCCGATTTCAGGGAAAAGGTGCTTTATACCCGGGTGGATGAGAAGGGAACGATACATAACGAATGGAGAACGCGAAGACCCTTGCCGGAAACAGAACCATGGTTTGAGATTGCGTGGGCCGAGTTTCGTGATGGGGTGATATACAGGGACCTTACACTCGGGAACCAGGAGCGGGGGGGTGCAGGATAGGCTCTTCGTCAAAATAGAATGCATTACCGTCTCGCCTGCAGCATTCCTTTGTTTTTATCCAATCAATGGTTATTTTAATTATTGTTGATATTATTTGACTGCTCCAACGGGAGAGAGGCTATGACAGGAAAGGTCGCACTGATCACCGGCGGATGTCGTGGGATCGGACTGGGAATATCCAGGCGTCTTGCTGCCGAGGGCTATGCTGTCGCTGCCTGCGGTATTCGTGAAAAGGATAGTGTGGGGGAAGTCCTTGAAGAGCTTGGGCAATATGGCGCCGAACCTTTGTATGTGCGCGCTGATATTTCCGACGCCGTCCACCGGGAAGGGCTGGTTGCAGCGGTAAAGGATCGTTTTGGCCGGTGCGATGTACTGGTAAACAACGCAGGGGTGGCGCCGCTTGTGCGTAACGATATTCTTGAAGCGACTGAAGAGAGCTTTGAACGGGTAATGAAAATAAACCTTCATGGTCCCTATTTTCTCACCCAGGCTGTTGCCCGATGGATGATCGAACAGCGGAAATTCGTTGACGAATTTTCCGGATGCATTATCAATATATCTTCTATATCCGCAACGGTAGCATCACCGAGCCGCGGCGAATATTGTATTTCCAAGGCCGGTATCGGTATGGCAACCATGCTCTGGGCTGCTCGGCTTGGAGAGTATGATATTCCGGTATACGAAATCAGACCGGGCATTATACAAACCGACATGACCGCGGGAGTAAAGGAGAAATACGACAAGCTTATCGGTGACGGCTTATGTGTGCAGCCGCGATGGGGATTTCCCGAGGATGTCGGAAAAGCGGCGGCATCCCTGGTACGGAGAGATTTCCCGTATTCAACCGGCCAGGTAATTATGGTTGACGGCGGTTTGACGGTTCAACGGCTGTAAATCTACAAGACGGGCGCCGTACATGAACTGCAAATCAGAGTTCTATTGATATAAAGGAGACGTTATGCCGCAATTCGATCGTTTGACTGTTTACAATACCATGCTTGCCGAAAAACTGGTTCCACTCTTTTACAATTCCGACCCCGATGTGGGTATCAATGTTCTTTCGGCTGTTCACGATGCGGGAGCGTCACTTCTGGAATTCACTTCCCGCGGCCCCGGGGCACTTCAGGTATTCGATCGTCTTGTGTCCCATTGTGAATCGAATTCGTTGTCGGTTATCCTGGGGGTCGGTTCTGTTGTCGATGCACCGACTGCAGCGCTCTTTCTGGCCCATGGAGCGAATTTTATCGTGAGTCCGGTTTTCAATCCCGAGATTGCCCGGTTGTGTAACCGCCGGAAAGTCGCCTGTATTCCCGGTGCCGGGAGTGTAAGTGAGATATCCGCCGCCGAGGAGCTGGGGGCGGAAATAGTCAAGATATTTCCCGGCGGCCCGGTGGGTGGTCCCGGTTTTATCAAAACAGTAAAGGCGCCTATGCCATGGGTCCGGCTCATGCCCACCGGCGGGGTGGATTCGACTGAAGAAAATATCAGACAATGGATCGACGCCGGCGCAGCATGCCTGGGAATGGGAAGTAAGCTTATCAAAAAAGAGTTCCTCGAATCAAAAAAGTATGCAGCAATATCCGATACAGTACGGGATGTACTTAAATGGATAGGCACTGCCGGAAAGTAGTTTATCATGAATACACCGCCTCGAATTGACAGACACACTCACCGGCGATTCCTGTTTAAACGTATCGATGAACTCGAGCATGAATGTGCTGCGTTCGGACTCGAACTTCCGAAAGATTCAAATCTGTCGGTATTAAGCGAGCCCTTGCGCATTGGGAGAAGGGTGATTCCCAACCGTTTTGTGGCTCATCCCATGGAGGGATTTGATTCCGAAACGGACGGTTCCCCGGGAGAGCTGAGTTTCAGGCGCTACATCCGCTACGCCCGTGGTGGATTCGGCCTGATCTGGGCTGAAGCAACCGCGGTCCTTCATGAAGG